>JAKEHD010000410.1 GCA_022615215.1 Blastocatellia bacterium | reverse complement strand
CCGTCATCTCCAGCTCGGCCGTCAACGCCTCGAGCTGCCCTGCGTTCTCCTCCAGTGCCTGCTGCTCCAGCGTCCGTTCGTTTTTGACCACAGATTACGGGGTCAGCCATCAGTCTTCAGCCATCAGCCATCAGTGTTTAGTCTTCAATCTGATAGCTGATAGCTGATAGCTGTGTCATCTGTGGTTGATCCTCCGGCCCCTGACAACGGACAACTGACGGAAGCGTACTCGCTGCCGGACGAAGCGGCTATTTCTCCGTGCCTATCTCCGCGCTCAAAGTATACTCGCGACCGTCGCGCAGTATCTTGAGGGAGACCTTAGTGCCGGGAGATTTGTCGGCTATTATCCTGTTCAACTGGACATAAGAGGTGACGGCCACTCCGTCTACGCTCAGGATCACGTCGTCCTTTCGTATACCGGCGCTGGCGGCGGGCGTGCCCCTCTCTGAGCGCACGACGATTACGCCCTGCTGGTCCGGGGGAAGTTTGTTCGCGCCCCGAATATCCGGGTCGAGGTCGCGAGTTTCGACGCCGAGGAACCCGCGAGCGACCCTGCCTGTTTCGATTAGCTGGGGGAGAATCGATTTGAGCGTATTTATCGGGATGGAAAAGCTCAACCCCTGAGTGCCGCCGAGCACGAGCGTGTTTATGCCGACGATCTTGCCTTCGGTGTTGACGAGCGGCCCGCCCGAATTGCCGGGATTTATGGCCGCATCGGTCTGAAGATAATCGTCGAATTGGCCTCCGAATCCGGCCCGCCCCTTCGCGCTCACTATTCCGAGCGTGACCGTGTGATCGAGTCCGAGGGGATTTCCGACGGCTATGACCCACTCGCCCACGCGAATCCGGTCGCTATCGCCGAGTTCGGCCACCGGCAGAGGAGAGTCTGTGGGGACGATCTGAAGCAGGGCGATGTCGGTCGCCTCGTCGAAGCCTTTGACCGAGGCGGGAAACTGGCGGCCGTCGTGCAGAGTCACGAGCACGCGGTCCACGAGTTTGGTCTTCTGGTCCGTATCGGCGGGCCGAAGTAGCGGCGACCGCTGCGGCCCGGCGGAGATCAGATGGAAATTGGTAACGATCAGCCCCTTTTTGTCTATGATGAATCCGCTGCCGAGATTCTCCCCCCCGGCGGTCGATGAGCCGCGAATGTTGACGACCACATCGTTTATGCGGTCGGCTATGTCAGGGATATCGAGCAACACCACCTTGCCTTTTTGAGGAGGCGCGGCGGGCGTGCTGCCCGCTTTTGACTCCTGAGTGAAACAGGCGGGTTCACCGGCCAGAGCGGTCACAGAATGAATACATTTTATTGTCGGCACGGCCAGCGCAAAGAGCAGAGAGAGAGGTATTGAAGAAAAAAGATCGCAGTATACCCTTCGTCTTCCTTTTGAAAAGATTTTTTTATTCATTGCCATTATTCGAAGAAGTCTGTTCCTCGCTCAAGTCGGGAGCGGGAGCGCGAGAGCGCAAGCCGCGTACATTTCGGACGGGGCCATAGTGAGGGCGCTGGCCCGAACGCACCATCTCGGCGAAGAGGTCCACGTCGTAATCGCACTCGCGCGACATCTCTTCGCGGACGGCGTGCAGTTCTTCCAAAAATCTCGGCTTGCGATACATAAGATCAGCTATCAGCTATCAGCTATCAGCTATCAGCTATCAGCTATCAGAATATAGACTGAAGACTGATAGCTGAATTCATCGTTCGACTGACCGCTGGTTAAAACTCAGCGTTGATCAAAAACTCCGGCGTCACTATCATGGGCACGAAGAATCCCGCTATCGTGTTGAACAACTGTATGCGCGACTGTCTATGCACGTTGGCTATATAGCCGAAGTCCCAGGTCACAATCATATCAGCCTTATTGACCGAAGCGAGGGCCACGTGCAGCGCGTTGCCTATGTATTTCCGGTGAAATATGCCGCGCGACACGTACCCTTCGGCAAGTATAGCCGCCTCTTCGCTGATTTCGAATTGCGGCATGTCGCGCACGAGGTTCAAATAAGCCGAGCGGCGCGGTTCATCCGTCCGCTCAAGTTCGCGCACGACGAGCGGCGAAATATATGGCGCGTAATCGGAAAGCTCGTGCTCCCACCAGCGTATAGTCAGGTCGCGGCGGAAGGTCTCGCCGTTGTCGAGGTACGCGCCGATCACAGATGTCTCAAGGTATATGCTCTTCTTCATAAGCGCCGCAATGGTAATTCTACCACCGCTGGACGCCTGTCGTGAACAGAAAGGTAGAGAGAGGTGAAGAATGAATGAGGGCCGTTGCTTTGGCTTTTACAAGCGAGTCGGTATTTCCGCATCGTCTCATACAAGGTATACGTTCTCGCGCGCGAACGGTGCCTGACTCAACACGCGACATGCTGTGCCGGGCACAGGATCGCCACCTTCATAAATCCGTGCTGCTTGCCTGTGACTCGGCTGACGCCGTTTTCGCTTGCCGGCCTGAATCCCTGTCCGAGCGCCACTCCCCTTCCAGTACGCCGAGTTGAGCAAGCTTGCTTCGCATTTCTTTAAGGCAATGTTCTTCGCATTCATCGACCGGCTCGTCGAATCCCTGCCGATGCACGATCTTTATGCTCAGGACGACCTCGGGACGGTATTTTCGCTTCTGCGTTTCATGCAGTCCCCGGTCGAACGGCTCGATCTCGTAACGAGAAGTCGCTCTTCATCGGGCATAATCCATTCGGCGATTTGCTGCAAGTCCTCGTATGTCCTGACACATTTTCGACACCCTGGAGAAAGGCGGCTTTCCCCGTCGCTGTGCGTTCCGAAAAGCTCCAGGTTGAAGCCGACCTTGACCCTTTCTCCCGCTACCATCAGAACCTCGGGCCAGACCTCATAGCAAACCTGATGGAGATCGACATGCTCTTTTAATCGCTCGATCATTTCATTTGAAGTTGCCTCATTCATTTTCTCTGCTCCTTTCGCTCGCGTTCGAGCCCCGACAGTTTATCGAACTCCTTCGTATTGCAATCTTCGGGTCACAGAATCTCGTTGAGATCAGTTATGTACTTATCGAGTTCAGCACTGCTCTTTTTCATTCGCGCCAGCGCCCCGTGAGCGCAGGTTGCGCGAAACTCCTTCAGGTCTGCTTCGATACTATTTACTGCTCTGCCAAAGCCATCCATCAAACTCTGAATCAGAAAGAGACGACCCTCAAGTTCTTCCGAGTATGTCTCAGGTCCAAGTTCCTTTCTCCCGCGTCGAGAGTCTTCCTGAAACCACCGGGTGCTTCTGCTCAACTGCTCCAGATGATCGGGGCATCCTACGCGCGAATGGCTGTCAATCTGATTCTGATCAACCCTGACATTCGCACAACAGCACCGACCTGACAGATGAGCATCAGCATCCCCGCAATCGCACTGCCCCGGAATCTGGCTTAATTCTTCTCGCAGTTTCACAGCATCGAAGTACACATCCTGCAATTTATGAAATAGACTCATAACCATCCCCTCCGCGCCATCTCTTTACTTCATCGCGCCCTCCGTAGGCGCATAGCGCCCCACGCGCCGCTCCACTTCTATCAACTCGACGCGCACTTCAAGCTCCGGGGTGACAGTCAAGACATGGTTAGGCGCTACTCGCACCCAGTCGTTCTTATTCTCGGTCAATCGCTCGGACGCGATTACGACGGCTTGCTCGTCAGCGTGTGCTTCTATCATCTGTCCGAGCCCTCCCTCGCACTTGTATTTCCGTCCGGCAGAATAATAAAGCGAGATTGGTTCCAGCCCTTGATCCGAAACATAGCGAATATACTCTGCGCGGCATCGGGCTCCTCCTGATGGAGCGTCCGGACTTCAGCTACGACGCCTTCCTCTACCAGCCCGCCCTGGCCCGCGTGCGCCGCGTGAGCGTGGCACAGCGCGCCGACGCCTTCTTCGGGACCGACGTCTTCTTCGAGGACCTGGAGGGCAAGCGCTCCGCGCAATGGCGCGCTCGGCTGCTGCGAGCCGAGACCGTGGCCGGCCGTCCAGCGCTGGTGATCGAGCTTCAGCCGATCGGGATTCCGAGCGGCTACGACCGCGTCATCGGCTGGTTCGACCGCGAGCTTCCCCTGATGCTGCGCGCCGAGTTCTACCGCGGCGGCCAGAAGGTGAAAGACCTCGAGATCGACCCGAAACGCATCCTCCAGGTGGGTGGCTACTACGTCCCCGCCCTCATGACGTTTCGGCGCGCTGACGGGTCCGTCACCACGGTCGAGATCCCCGAGGTCGACCT
>JAKEHD010000409.1 GCA_022615215.1 Blastocatellia bacterium | reverse complement strand
CCGATGGTATCTCTACTCAAAACTGTCATTTCATCCCGCGCGCAGTATAACACAGTGGAGGGCAGAAGCCCTCTACAAAAGATTTCTTTCTTCCGTCTATCCGTGAAATCGAAGAAAGAAATCTTTAAGCGATCTCACCAACCATCGCGCATCACGCATCACCCCGCATCCAACGACTTTCTATTCGTCTCAACCTTATCGGGAGTGATGCCCGCCTGACGGTTCAGGAAGTAATCGAACAAGCGTTCGGGCAAGAACCTTTTCAGGGCGAGGAAAAGGCGCGCGTGGCGGGGCGCGGCATATCGCGGGCGGGGACGCTCTACCGTGAGGGCGCGGGCGATCAATTCGGCGATATCGTCGGGGCGACCGGCCAGTCGGCGCATGCGCGAGTAGCCTTTCTTGAACCCCTCGTAAAACTGCGCGTAAGGACCGGCCTGCTCTATCACGGGACGTGACACCTCATCGGCCACCTGCAAGAACTCGGTCGCAATAAAACCGGGTTCGATCACTACGACCTGAATCCCGAAAGGGGCAAGCTCTCCGCGCAGGCCGTCGGATATAGCTTCGAGTGCATGTTTGGTCGCGTCGTACACGGAAGATAGCGGGCGGGCGATGCGGCCCGCGACCGAGCTTACGTTTATGATGCGCCCGCTCCGCTGTTTTCGCATGATGGGGATGACGAGTTGAGAGAGTGCGATGAGCGAAAAGAGATTGGTCTCGAAGTTGCGGCGTATCGCTTCTACAGGGATCATCTCTATGGGACCGCGCTGGCCGTAGCCCGCATTGTTTACGAGCGCGTCTATACGCCCTTCGGCGGCGAGGGTTTCGCGGACAAGACGTTTGCGGTCTTCGGGAGATGTGATGTCGCAGGAGAAAGCAATCGCGCTATGGCCCTCCGCTTCGATTTCATTTTTGATGCTGGCTACACGGTCGAGTCTTCGCGCGGCCATCACGACCCGTGCGCCCTCGCGTGCAAGGCGGCGCGCAGTGGCCTCGCCTATCCCCGCCGAAGCGCCTGTGACAATGACGACCTGTCCGTCGAGCCTGCCCATTGGTCTCCTTTCACGGTCAGAATTTGGCCGAAAGGTAGTACCTCATCATATCGCGCCAGGTCGGCCAGTCGTGCGGCATGTCGTGCCCCCACATATCGAGTTCATGGGGAATGCCCTTCTGCGACAGTATCCCTGAGAAGCGCCGCGAAGCATCGGGGTTCTCCCACTGGCCCTGTCCCGTGACTATGTATATGCGGTTCTTTTGCCTGAGCAGCGAGAGTTGAGCGTAATCATTGAGATTGGGCAGATAATCGACGGGGTTGTTGAAATATATGTTGTCGTCATAGTAATCGCCCGAATAGTAATGGCGAATATCGTAATCGCCGCTGAGTCCGAGCATGCCGTCGAAGAGGTCGGGCCGTCGGAAGAGTTGATTCGCCGCGTGAAAAGCGCCCAGGCTCGCGCCCGCCGTTATGATCCTCGTGCGTCCCCGGCAGCTATTCCATATATAAGGGACGACTTCATTGACGATGTAGTTATTATATGCGACCTGTAGCCAGGCTTTATCGTGCGGGTGCAAGTCGGGATTGAGCCAGCCTGCGCGGTTGATGCTGTTTATGGAGAAGGCTTTGACCTTTCCGGCTTCGATGAACTCTCTCATGGCGTCGATCAGATAGAACCTCTCGTATTCCAGATAATCGGCCGCCGCCGTCGGAAACATTAGCATTGGGAAACCATAATGGCCGTAGGTAACTATCTCCGTATGCCAGTTCAAGCTTGGGCTGTGCCAGCCGTCGATGAATCTCTGCATGCAGGTTTTCCTCTCATCTCAAATATAAACGACGCGCCCTCGCCTCGACATGCGGGAACCGCAAGCAAGTCCGCATCGAATGCGCCTTGATCGGGCGAGCGATAATAAAAGCATAGCGGCGTGCTTCGCGCAACTGTTTGAGCAAGGTATGGCTTTGAACGCCATGGGGCAGTCTTATGCTCTGCTGAGAGCATATTACGGTTCTATCATTCAGATTCAAGTTTCAGTATAATCAAGCTTCATCGAGGTAATCGCAAATGACTACTATTACCATACTTTCTGAAAGCATCACCCCAAACCAGACGGCTTACGCGGAGGTCGCAGGCGAAAAAGAGTCTGTGGGCAGAACCGCAGGCGAGGCTCTCGACGCTCTTACAAAACAGTTGAGCGATGATGAATCCGGCACACTCGTCATAGTACAACACCTGCGCCCGGATAGCTTCTTTACGACAGAACAACAGCAGAGGCTTGCGGAACTGATGTCACGTTGGCGAGCGGCCCGCGACTCCAATGGCCAGTTACCGCCCGACGAGCAAACCGAACTCGAAGCCCTCATTGAAGCGGAAACGGAGGCCGCGCGAATACGTGCTGAGAATGCGGGGGAGCAGGGGGATTCGGAAAGGATGAAGGCGGAAGGATGAAGGATGAAAACCGGAGTGAAGCTATCTCGTCATCCTTCATCCCTCACCCTTCATCCTTCATAACGCCCCTTGCTTCTTCATTGTTTTTTCATGCGATTGAAATGAACCAGCTTCGATTCGCCTTTAGTCGCGCTTTGAAGTTCGAAGCTTGCGTCCTCATCCGATTGGTGTTCGGTTATTCTGTAGACCCCTTTCCTGCTCTCTGAAGAGGCGCTTCCGCCGGCGCGTGACAGGAAGGCCTCGGCCGCTTTAACGTCTATGCTACCTGCATCGCTCGCGGGCGAGTTGAGGGCCTGCAAGGCGGAGGACTTCAGAAGCTTCGGCCAATACTTTTTAAAGAGCGAATGGCTTGCGAAAACATCTGCGGATATGATCGTGCCGTCGACTGCAATAACCGCTCCCACGATGTTTTCGCCTGAAAACTTTCCGCCAAACGCCTGCTCGTAGTCCTCCAATTTTTTGCTCACGCTCTCGTCTTTATAGACGCTCGTGAACCTGTCAGTAGAAGTCGATACATTGTTCGCCGATACGGTCTTATCGACCTCGGACCAGACTTCATTCTGGCTCTTTTCCGCTTGCGCCGTCGCCCGCACATTCGGAGAGACTATCAGGACTTCTTTGCTCGAAGGGTTTTTGCTTGAGGCAACTCCTCCAAAACTTATCAGCCCTGGCGATAAACGGGCAAGGTTTCCCGCTGCCGCATCCCCGCCGCTTGTTCCACCACTGCCGGACCCCATTCCGCTACCGCTACCGGCACCGACTCCGCTACCGCTGCCGCCACCGACTCCGCCGCCAACGCCCCTGCCGCTACCACTGCCGACATTTTGCTGGCTTTGATTTCCGACATCGCGGCTCTGGCCGAAGCTCGCCTCTTCGTGCCACCTGCCGTGCTCGACGCAAAAAACGTCTATAGGCACGGGCCTCCCTGTCGAAGCGACTATGCAATCGTGGCTCACTATGCGGTCCTGCTTGCCGCCCACAAGCAATTCGCCCGCTATCAGTATGAGCTTCTTGCCCGAAGTATTGATGACCGCGAGTTTGTTCACCTCCGCTTCATCGCCTATCTGCTCGTCAGGGCGGAGCCTGCGCGCCCGCCCGTTCGCGCCAAGCTCGGCTATCACGACTTTTCCCGATCGCAGCCCTTCGTCGAGCGTGATGAATTCGTCGGCGCTCGCTCGCGTGTTCGATATGACGGGGAAGACCGTCAGGTTTTGGAAGCTGACAGGCGTGCCCAGTTTCCACGACGAAGACGATTGACCGCCCGCCGCGGCAGTCGGTCTCTTTTTGCTTCTCTGATTTGCGGAACTCGCATGCGACAGCGCGCAGGCGAGCAACACCGCTATCAAGAGAGAGCTTGCCAGGATTCTCATAGTAGCTCTCATAAAAAATCTCTCTTTGTCTGGAATGTGAGCAGGGCTGGCAGAACACTTACAGCTTTAGAACGAATCGTAGAGCCGCCTCTTGCGAGCCGCAATCAGCCCGCTCTTATGCGCTCGTAAAATTAGACGCGCGCTCCGCGCGTTTGTTCCAATATCAGCCGTCAGCCGTCAGTCATCAGCCATCGATCTTCAGCCGTCAGTCTTCAGCTTAAAGAAGATTAACCACAGTGGAAGGCAGAAGCCCTCTACAGACTCAGATAACACAGATAAAGCTTTCTTTCTTCCGTCTATCCGTGAAATCTGTGTAATCTGTGGTCAAAACGACGCTGACGGCTGATAGCTGATAGCTGACGGCTGATAGCTGACGGCTGACGCTACCTGAGCGGGCGGCACTTCCAATAATAATTGGTGAAGCCTTCGGCCGTATAGAGCCGTCGGAAGGTCATCTCGACTCTCTGTTCGATCTTCACATCTGCCGGGTCGCGGTCGGTCATCATAAGGTAAGCGCGGCCCCCGCCTTCGAAGTCGACTATAGTCATAACCGTAGGCGGGTCGGGGTCGGCATTGAGGTAATCGAGAGTGAAGGTGAAAAGCGTTGCGGGCTTATCGGCCAATGGCACGCTCTCGAAATTGTCTTTCGCCTGACAGCTTATGCAGACGCGCTGACTCGGATACTGAACTTTGCCGCAGGCCAGGCAGCGCGAGCCGTAGAATTTATAAATCTCATCGCGATTGCGCCAGGTCTCAGCCGCCGATGCGCTCGGTGCCTGACGGCGCGCGGATTCGGTTTCGATCAACTCACGAAACCGGGCGTATCGCTCATAGCTGTCGAGGTATCCTTTGGACGACAGGTGCCCTCCGACCCCGCGCCGGGTTTCGGCTCTCGCGTTTTCGATCTCTTCCGTTACCTCGAACAGAAGCGCGTCGCAGCCCGAACCGTAGCCCACTACGAGGAGTTTTTCGCCCGCCTGCGCGCTTTCGAGCGCGGACGAGAGCACAAGCACAGGCATGGCCGCCCCCGTGTTTCCCACCGAAGAGAAGAGGTGATCGGGAATCTGTTCGGCCTTGAGTCCCAGCGTCCTTGCCACGCCCGCGAGCGTGCCCTGGTCAGGCGCGTAGAAAACGGCTTTCGATATTTCCGAAGGGCCTATGGCGCTGCGCTCGAAGAGTTCGTTTACAGTCTGACACACGACCCTCCTGTAGCCTTGCGTTACGGAGAATCGCTCTTCCCATCCCATGACGAAGCGGTCATCGCCTTTGCGCCAGACATCTGTGATTTCATCTATGGTCGAGTGAGCGGCGACTAGTTTTGCTATCACCCGGTCGCGCCCGACTTCGACGGCCGAAGCCGCATCGCCGAACGTGCGCTCGGCTGCTGACTTGGGCGGAGCGAGCCGCGTATCTGCCGAGGCGATGATTAGGCTTGAGGCCGAGCCTGCTTCTATGGAATCAAGCGCCGCGCGAATGGCTGTGGTAGCCGACCTCAGCGAGTTCGTATAGTCTGCGGTTCGAGCGTCGCGACGAAGGTCCGTGACTGTAGCTATGAGGGCGGAGGCCTGTTTTTCAGCATAAGGCGAAGTGGTCGAGGCGAATATGAGACCGTCCGCCCCGCTCGCATCGCGGCCCGCCAGCAGATCGCGCACGGCTTCGACGGCCAGGGTTATCGAGTCTTCGTCGACATTAGCGACCGCGCGCTCGCCCGTGCCCGCGCGACCGCCCCATGCGCGGG
The DNA here is from genome assembly GCA_022615215.1 of Blastocatellia bacterium. Lineage (GTDB taxonomy): Bacteria > Acidobacteriota > Blastocatellia > UBA7656 > UBA7656 > JAKEHD01. The sequence continues at coordinate 7,327 of JAKEHD010000409.1, read as the reverse complement.
CAATCTCGGAGTGAGCCAGGCGATAATAAGGTATGTATGCACCGAAGCGAGTTATTCCAGTCATGATATATCTCCGCGCGAGATATATCAGAGGGGTTTTATGCGAGTCAAGGAGTGCGAAATGATCGGCTGGGAAAATGGAGACTTGCAGACTTGAAGAAAATAGAAAACCGGTCAGCTTGATTGCGCGATCCGGGAACTCTCATGCGCTTTGCGAGAGCAGAGGCAGTTTGTTGCACAATCGTCATGCCACTTCATTCTTTTCGGCATCTGCATATAGAATATGAGCGGACGCAAATCGAAGGAGCGGATTATGCAGAAAGAACTGACCATCACTCTTGACGAAGAAGTATACGACGAGTTGCATCGTGTCGTTGGACGCGAGCATATATCTCAGTTCATCGAGTCTTTGGTGCGCCCCCATGTGATTGACGTGAACATGGAATCGGCTTATCGCCAAATGGCCGAAGATGAAGCGCGCGAGTCCGAAGCTCTGGAATTCGCTGAGGCAACCATCGGAGACATCGGCGATGAAACGAGGTGAAGTATGGTGGGTGAATTTTGAGCCTTCTGTGGGCGGCGAGATTCGCAAGAAACGGCCGGCAGTGATTGTCAGCAACGACGCCTCAAACAAGTTTCTGAATCGTGTTCAGGTTGTGCCGCTGACCAGCAATATAGATCGTTTATATCCAAGCGAAGCATACGTAATCCTCAATAACAAACAGAACAAAGCTATGGCTGACCAGCTTACAACCGTAAGCAAAACGCGCCTGATGAGCGTGGTTGGCCGCTTATCGGATACGGACATGAAAAAGGTTGAGCAAGCCATTAAAGTACAATTGGATTTGGCTCCGTAGAATTGCTCAACGGCATTATGAAAATGCCCCGCTTCGTGGTAATCTGGAACCGCTAAAATATGGAAACTCTCACGCGCGTTGAAGGAGAAGCTCATCTTATGAAGCGACCTGAAACAAGACTCTTGAGTTTGAAGACCCTCGCGGTTATCTCAATCATTGCGATCAATGCCGCTTTCGGCGCTGCTGTTCTAAGCCAGACGAAGGAGGAACGCGCCCCTTTCCCTCCGCCGAAAATGGAGCCTTCAATCGTCACTCCAGGCCGAACCGATAGCGCCTCGCCTTCGGATGCCATAGTGCTTTTCGACGGTAAAGACTTGTCGAAGTGGCGAAGCGCCCGTGAGGGCGGCGGCGAAGCTAAATGGCAGGTCCGTGAAGGCTATATGCAAGTCCAGCCAGGCACGGGCGACATCGCCACCAGGGAAGAGTTCGGCGATTGCCAATTGCACATCGAATGGGCCACGCCCGCCGAGGTCAAAGGCGAGGGGCAGGGGCGCGGCAATAGCGGCGTCTTCCTTATGGAACGCTACGAGGTGCAGGTGCTCGATTCCTACAACAACAAGACCTACTATCACGGCCAGGCAGGGGCCGTCTATAAACAATATGCCCCGATAGTCAACGCCTCTCGTGGGCCAGGCGAATGGCAGAGCTACGACATCATATTCAAAGCTCCCAGGTTCGACGAGCAGGGGAAAGTGATCGAACGCGCCCGCATGACGGTCTTGCATAACGGCGTGCTGATTCAAAACAACGTCGAGATATACGGCAACACCTGGCACGACGAGCCTGCGCTATACATAGCGCACGGGCCGAAAGCCTCGATCAAGCTTCAGGACCATGGCGATCTCCTGCGGTATCGCAATATATGGATCAGACCGTTGTAGGCGGCAGGGGCGACAGGGTGAAATGACGGGCCATCACGCAGGATTGAGTGTTGGAGAAACAGGCCGGTGATGCTTTTCGGCGTGAAAGACTTCCCGAAGTAAATAGTGTCAGCCTTCAGCTTTCCAGCCTGCCTTTACCAGGCTTCACGCTTTAACCCGATCGCTTGAATAGTTCTTGCTGAAGATGTTTTTGCGTATTGAATCGAGCAATAGAGATGACCTTTCCTTCCGTCTCATCGTCCGATTTTTGCTCGACCACTTCATTACCCCATTGCGTCCACCCGTAGCGAGGATAACGCGCGAATAATTCCAGGTAGGGACCGGGACTGCAATCCTCTATGATTCTATAAATTTCATCAGGTTTGCGGGAATGCTCCCGTTTGCGCGTGGCAAGAAAGTTCACTTGAGTTCTTCCGGGCTTCAGGGTTCTCATATTCCCGCGGATGCCGAATAGAATTAGCTCCGTGACGTTTCGAAAATAAAACCCCACGCCCCGTCCATCAGGTCCGCCGTCCTTACGGACCTTGCACCATACGATGTTTGTTTTATACGTAAAGCCCCATCGCCGCATCGTTTCCAGCCCTTGAGAGATCAAAGCGTTCGGCACCCAGAGATAGAGATGACTTTGGGCAGCCGCCAGATATGAAACGGGCAACTCATATATCTCTTCGAACTCAAGAGTGGGATAGCGCAAGAGCCGCTTGTGCTCCGGCGCTACTTTGCCTGTGCGATTGTGAAACCGCCAGGGAGGGCCGGCAAGAATGGTGCTATATGTGCCTTTAATGCGATTTAGCAAATCCTGAGATGCTGTTTGTTGAACCATGATCTGACTCGTTTTCAAAAACGGGAAGAGCGTAAAACCTGATAGATTTCGTAATTACTCAGCCTTTCGTCCCGTAGGGACGGCTGAATTTAGGCAGGTCATTTATGGCCTGCAAAACGGATTGATAAATGCCGCGTCGCGCGAGCGACGATTGAATTGGTTGATTGATTTCAACCGTCGCTTGCGCGACGCGAAGTCTGTTCGACCCGGCACCGGGCCTTGAAAGACCCGGCTAAATTCAGCAGCCGCGTCAGCGGCTGAGACTAGTTAGAGCGTGTCGCACAAATGGATTTTCCGCCCATATATTGTGTGTGGCTGTTTGACCATCTACAAGTTATGGGCCGTTTCTTGAATTATGCGACATGCCCTAGTTACTAGATTTCTCTGTGCTCATTGGGAAACTCGCAAGCTAAAATAGCCGCAGCATGACGATAACCATGGACCTCATAAAGCTGCTGCACATCATCAAGGATATGAGTGTGACCCGGCATGCGTGTATTAGAGCAAAATTCGCAGGCGATGGCAAACCATCCAGAGATGGTGAATCAGTGGGGCCAACGGGTATCCAACCGCAATGAGGGCGCAAAGATAACATATAATGTAATGATCTGACCTCCGCCGCAGGATAAGTCAGGCCCTCTCACAAGAATGTCCGTAGACTCGCGCCGAATATAACCGGGCAGGAATTGTTAAGGCCCTGAACCGCATCGAAAATATTACAAATAATACCTGTCTTCTGCTACTATGACATTGCGTTTAGACCGGCTCGGTATCTCTCATCTCCGGATCAGGAGAACCTTATGTGCAAGAAATTTTTCTCTCTCACGCTTGCCTGCCTGCTGTTTTACACTGGGGCCGGGTTTCATTCGGCTTATGCAAAGTCGAATCCTGAAAAACAGGCCCGCCTTGCCGAGAAAATAAAAGTCGGCATCTTCAAATTAGGTATCGGGAAAGAGTCGCGCGTTGCGGTCAGGCTGCGGGATAAGACAAAACTCGCAGGCTACATCAGCGAGATCAAAGAAGACTCCTTCGTGCTGACCGATTTAAAGACCGGCACCTCCACCGCTATCGATTATTCCGACGTAACACAGGTGAAGGGGAATAGCCTTTCAAAAGGAGCCAAAATAGCTATCTGGGCTGGGATAGCATTCGCAATATTTTTATTGCTATTCTATCGGTACGCAGATTAGCGATTGGCGCTCCGCAATTGATCCGCGAAGTACGACAAGCACCGAATGTCAGGTGTGGCCGATGGCAGACGAACAGGTCGTGATCGAATAAAGCGATTAACCGCTTTCCTGGTTCAAAGATAAGCTCAAGACTGCGGCTCTACTTTTTCGCCACTTCCTTGAGAGCGGCTTCTATGGCCGCTTTCAGGTTCTCTCTTGTCTTTTCCTTGATGCGCCGGCCGTTTATGAATACCGTAGGAGTGGCATCGACTCCTGCGCGGAAGCCGTCCCTCTGGTCCCGCTGAACTTTTTCGGCATGCTTTCCGCTGTCGAGCGCCTCATCGAATCTCTTTCGGTCCAATTGCAATAGGGTCGCGTACTCTTTCAGGTTTTCCACCTTAAGCATCCCCTGATTCTGAAACAGCAGCGCGATGTATTCCCAATACTTGCCCTGCTCGCGCGCGGCTTCGGCAGCTTCGGCCGCTTTGGCCGCGTGAGTGTGTTGTTCCAGAGGGAAGTCTCGCACCACGAGCTTCACCCTGTCGCCATATTCTTTCACTAGCCCTTCAAGTAAAGGGTGCGCGGCGGCGCAGGCGGGGCATTCGTAATCGGTGAATTCGATGATCGTGACCTGAGCGTTCGCGCCGCCTTTCGACGGTTGATCGTCTACGGCTATACGGTAGACGGGCTGCTCAGGCTCTTTGAGGAATACTTGAATCGCCACTCCTTTGCGGAGATGGTTGGCAAATTCAGTCTCCGCCCTGTCGCGCTCCACAGCCGTCAGGTACTCGATTATTTTGTCCTTGATTTCGACGTAGGCGCCCTGAAGGGTCGCCCGGTTTTCCGCATAGAATTTCTCGGCATCCGCATCGGTTATCTTTTTCAGTTTGGGCGTGACTTCGGCTTCGAGCAAGGCTGCGGGAGTGATGTTGCGCTTTTTCGCCTCCTGTTCGAGCAGTATATCGTTTATCCGCAGATCGATCTGTCTCTGCCGGAGGTTATATATCCGTTCCTGCGCGTCGAAGATCAAGGGCTTCAGCGAGTCTTCAAGCTCGCCCGACGTTATCGACACTTTGTTGACCATCGCCAGCACGCGCGCGCGTCCGGCTTCATCGGCAGGCGGAAAGATATCCTCGACAAGAATCTTCACATCGGCGGCGGCGCGCAGTCGCTCGACGAATTTCTGCGCTTCTTCTTTCTGCCGCTGGCTGCGCATATAAGCGATTATGGAATCTTTCAAGTCCTTGAATTCGCCTTGAAGCTGGGCCCTGTTTTGATCGTAGAAAATTTGAGCTTCGGCTTCGGCGGGTTCTGTAATCTTCGAGAAGACTTCCGCTTGCAAAAGGGCGTTCGGAGTGGTTCCACGTTTTTTCGCTTCCATCTCCAGCAGATTCGAGTTGATAAGCAAATGAAGCTCCTGCTTGCGCGCCCGGATCACCTGCTCTCGCAGTTCCTGTATCTGACTTCCTACGCTCGCATCTATATCCTTGAAGGTGACCTTCACGCCACCCACTATAGCAAGCACTTCGGGCGGTATCTCTGAATCGCAACCGCAATCATCCTTTTTCTCTCCATCAGTTTTGGGCGTCTGCGGCGGATTCTCCGCTCGCTTGTCTTGCCCGTACACCTGGGCTATGAACAGGCAGATGATGACGGCCGCAAAAAAAAACGACAATACCCTTTTCATGAAATCCTCCGGTACGGTTTCCTTCTCTGATAGCTGATGGCTGTAAGAAAGAAATCTTTATGGCTGACGGCTGAACTACATATTGCGATAATTCGGACCTCCGCCGCCTTCGGGGGGCACCCAGTCTATGATTTGGTAAGGGTCCATAATATCGCACGTCTTGCAGTGGACGCAGTTCGAAAAATTTATCTGGAGCCTTCGTTTTCCCTCGCCGTCTTCGATCATCTCGTAGACGGCCGCCGGGCAAAAATTCTGGCAGGGATTGCCGTACTCCACCGTGCAGCGATTTACGCAAATATCGGTGTCGGCGACCTTCAGATGAGTGGGTTGATCTTCCGTATGGTGCGTGCTCGAATAGTAAACATCCGTCAGCTTGTTGATTATGAACTTGTCGTCGTATTTCAGATCTTCATAGAGATCGTTGTTCGAGCCTGGTCCCGATAACCTATGCATGTGTTCGTGCCCGGCTTTTATGGGGAGGCGCGAGGGAAAGCGCCCTCCCGTGATCGTGGAAAGTCCGGTCAGCATCAATCCGACTTCGCGGCCGTGGTCGAACGCCTGATGGAAATTGCGCGAGCGGTAAAGCTCGCGGCCTATGTAGCTCTCTCGCACTTTATCGTCGAACTCTCCGAGCACGTTGCGCGAATAATCGCCCGCTTTCAACGCTTCGAGAATGGTCTCGGCTGCGAGCATGCCGGCTTTGATCGCCGTATGAATTCCTTTGAGCCGCTCGCCGTTCAACATAGCGGCCGAATCGCCTACGATCATCACGCCGTCCGCGGTCATCTGAGGCATGGTGTACCATCCGCCCACGGGCATGGCCTTCGCCCCGTAGCGTACCAGCTTGCCGTCTTTGAGCAGTTCCACAACAAGAGGGTGCGTCTTGAATCGCTGGAACTCATGATGGGAATCGATTCGCGGGTCGCGATAATCGAGTCCCACCACAAGCCCTATATCGATGATGCGGTCGCGCATACCATATATCCACGAACCGCCGAACGTGTTTGAGTCGAGCGGCCAGCCGAGCGTGTGAATGACCGAGCCTGCGGGGAAGCGGTCGTCGGGCATCTCCCATAATTCTTTGACGCCGACCGAATAGACCTGCGGGTCACTCTCGCGGTCGAGATTCAATCTCTTGACGAGTTGTTTTGTGAGCGAACCCCGGACGCCTTCGCCGAGCACCGTTACCTTTGCAAGGATGTCCACGCCCGGCTCGAAGTTCGGTTTCGGCTCTCCGTTTTTATCTATGCCCTTATCGCCTGTGCGCACTCCTTTTACTGCATCGCCCTCGTAGAGCATCTCCCAGCCGGGGAATTCAGGGAAGATGTTTATTCCGGCGGCTTCACATTTTTCCGCCATCCAGATCACGAGCTTGTTGAGCGACACGACGAAGTTGCCGTGATTTTGAAGCGGGGGCGGCATCATGGGCGCGGGAAGCTTTCCGCGTTCGGTCAGGAAATAGAGGCTCTCGCGTCCGACGGGCGCTTCGAAGGGCGCATCTTTTTCAAAATCGGGTATAAGCTCTCTCAGAGACACAGGATCGAGGACCGCGCCTGAGAGTTGATGCGCGCCTATCTCGGCGGCCTTTTCTATGATGGCGATCTCGACCTCGCCGAGCGATTTTCCATTCGACTCTTTGGCCTCTTCGTTATGGGCCGCTATCAAGTTTGCCAGGTGGAGCGCGCAGGCAAGGTTCGCCGGTCCCGCTCCCACGAGCAGGACATCCATTTCAAGCGTCTCTCTCTCAACTGTCATAAAGCCCTTTTGTAACGAAGTGATGCTTTCTGCTGTCCGCGGTTCGTGGCCAGCAGATCAACCACAGATTCCACGGGAGCGGGGGAGCGATTCGGAAAGGATGAAGGCGGAAGGATGAAGGATGAAAACCGGAGTGAAGCCATCGATTCATCCTT
>JAKEHD010000408.1 GCA_022615215.1 Blastocatellia bacterium | reverse complement strand
AAGGATGAATCGATGGCTTCACTCCGGTTTTCATCCTTCATCCTTCCGCCTTCATCCTTTCCGAATCGCTCCCCCGCTCCCGTGGAATCTGTGGTTGATCTTCCGACGACGGACGACGGACCACTGACAACGCATCGAGAGACCGAAATGCATTTTTCAAGGTCATGCGGAATCCTCCTGCATCCCACATCGCTGCCGGGGCGATTCGGAATAGGCGATCTAGGGAGCGAGGCTTACAACTTCGCCGATTTCCTCGCGGCGAGCGGTCAGAGCCTCTGGCAGGTGCTGCCGCTCGGCCCGCCCGGTTTCGGCAACTCTCCTTATCAATCGTACTCGGCGTTCGCCGGAAACACTTATCTCATCAGCCCCGAACACCTGCTCGGCGACAATCTCTTGTCGGAGGACGATCTCGAAAACGCGCCGCGCTTTCCTGCCGATAGCGTCGATTTCGGCCGCAGCGTCGAGTTCAAAAACGCGCTCCTGGAGAAGGCATTCGAAAACTTCAAACGCCACGCTCCCGCGCAGGCGCGCGAAGATTTTCATGACTTCGATCAATATGCGGAGGGCTGGTTGAATGATTACGCGATGTTTCGCGCCGTCAAAGAACGGCACAGCGGCGCAGTATGGAATACCTGGGAGCCTGAGCTTGCCCGCCGTGACCCGGAAGCTATGAATCGATCGCGGCAGGAACTCGGCGACCGTGTAGAGGCGCATAAATTCTTTCAATATCTCTTCTTCAAACAATGGCTGGCGCTCAAAGCCTACTGCAACAGTAAAGGTATAAAAATCATAGGCGACATGCCGATCTTCGTCGCACACGATTCGGTCGACGTGTGGACGCATCCCCATCTCTTCAAACTCGACGGCGATGGAACCCCTACGGTTGTTGCAGGCGTTCCGCCCGATGACTTCAGCGACACGGGCCAGTTGTGGGGCAACCCGCTTTACGATTGGAAACGTATGCAGGCGGACGACTTCGAATGGTGGGTCGAGCGCAGCGCCGCTACGCTCGATATAGTAGACATCGTGCGAATGGATCATTTTCGCGGATTCGCCGCCTGCTGGGAAGTGCCTGCGGGCGAGGAGACGGCCGAGAAAGGCCGCTGGGTCGAAACTCCCGGACACGAACTTTTCGCCGCTCTAAAAAAAGCTTTCGAGGAATTGCCCGTCATAGCCGAAAACCTGGGAACCATCACTCCCGATGTCGAAGTCCTGCGCGAGAGATTCGGATTTCCGGGCATGCGAGTTTTACAATTCGCTTTCGGCGGAGACAGCCGCAACCCTCATCTGCCTCACAATTACGTCTCGAACACGGTCGCTTACACGGGCACGCACGACAACGACACCACCACAGGATGGTTCAACAGCCAGCCGCGCGAAGGAGCGATTCGCACGGCAGAGCAGGTTGCGAGCGAGCGAGCGCATTGTTTGAAGTATCTCGACTCGGACGGAAGCCGCATACATTGGGATTTCATACGGGCTGTGATGGCTTCGGTCGCAGACCTTGCCATAGTCCCGCTTCAGGATTTGCTCGGCCTCGATTCGAGAGCGCGAATGAACGTGCCTGCAATCGAGGAGGGCAACTGGGGCTGGCGATTCCAGCAAGGTTCATTGACCGATGAGATGAGCGACAGGCTAAGGGAGATGACCGAACTCTACGGACGTATGCCGGAGAGATAAGAAAAGCCGTTTCGTATCGAGACTGCCTTATGTAGATGTGGAGCGAACTCAGAATGTTATTCCGCTGATTTCTCTGGAAGCGTGCAGCATCCGGACGATCTCAATGCCATTTTCCATAGGCCGATAGTATATGACGAAACGTCCGACCGGAAAGCTGCGCAAGCGTGGGGCCAGTTCTTCACGTGCCCGGCCCATTTCGGGGAAGCCTGCTATCATCCGACATTTTTCATTGAGCGTATCGATGAATGCATCGGCACTTATTGGGTTGTCTTCGGCCAGATATTCCCAGATTTCCAGCAGATCGGCGTGGGCTGATTCCGATCGGATGAAGCGTGCCATTAAAGGCTCCTTTTTACTTTCTTTGCGCAAGCCGTTTCCGGCCTTCTGCTTTTATTGCTTCAAAATCCAACTCTTCCCCTTCACCCCTCTCCAGCGACTCTATCCCCTCTTGAATGTCCTTGCGCAATGCTTCGAGTTTCATTGCCTGCAAGCGGTCCTGTTCATCCAATAGCCGCAGGGCCTCGCGTATTACCTCGCTCGCCGAATTGTACATTCCAGAATCTACTTTCTGCCTTACCATTTCTTCCAGTTGCGGTGTCAACGATACATTCATAAGCCTTTTCTCCCCATGTTGGTTTAAGAATAGGTATGATGCCTGAGATTGTCAATGATCGACATTGAGCGATTCTGTTGCGGCCATACATTGCTTGAAGTGGAGCAACAACTTTTGAATGATTCTCGGCCGTCCGAAAGCCGAACGAGGCGTTGAACTGCACGCGATCAGGTTGACGCACGGAATATGCATCGCTCAATACTCGCAAAGAGGACTCTTTACGCTGTAGCGTTTGATCTCCTTCAATGAGCCTTCGGCATTGTGGCAGTCGGCGCATATTTGAGTCCTCGGCGCGCGCCTGTGTTTTACGCTCGACGGCCCATGCACATCGTGGCAGGTGATGCAGGTGGGATAATCCGACCCTGAGAGCGCCACATCCCTCACGTTGCGCAGTATGTGGCGGTCTCCCGCGTTCAGGTCGCGGTCGTCCGCTTTTGAAAAGTCGACCTCGAAGTCCTGAAAGAGGTTGTCCCCGGCGATGAAGTTATTTGGATAAGGCAAGCCCGTCGAGCGCGATTTTCCGTTTCGAATGTGGCACTGAGCGCAAATCGAAGTGATGGCCTTGGCGTCTCGCCTACGTTTCTTTGACAACCATACGAGAGAGGTGTTCTCGGTGTGGTCCAGAGTCACGTTTCCGTGACAGGTGTAGCAATCGAGCCCGAATGCCCTGAAGGTCTTCGCGGCAGCATCAACGGCCGTCGTGTGACAGCCCGCGCATCGGTCGGCGAATCGTTCTTTGTCCCAGACAGGTTTTTCCGCATCGCTCCATTTCTGTATGTGACCGTCTGATCCGAGCATAGCTCGCGCGTTGAGCAGAGCGAATTTACCGTAGCCCGCTTTCTTGAGCAGACGAACGTGATTGCGGCTTCCGAGAAAGTATTCCACCTCGGAAGCGACGGCTTTGAGCGACGGCTCTTTTTCGAGCGCCTCGGCCATTCCCGCATCCACTTCGCGGGGGCGCACGGTCTTGCCGTGCGCGTTCTTGGGCCAGGTAGGGCCTATGTCGTTGCGATGGCAAAAGAGGCATTCGTCACCTGTCAGGTATTCGGGTATCGGTTTACCTGCGTGATTCTCTCCCCACGCGGCGGGGTCGAGCCTCTTCTGATCTTGCTGCCCGCCCGCACTTATAAAAGCTATCATCACCATCGCAGCGAGCAGCACAGCAGTCTTGAGTTTCATCTCCATCCATCACCAATGGCTCGTTGATAAATTATCGTTCGCGCTCGTCCTGCATAATATGACCGCTATCGCGCCGGGTCAAGGTCAGCGGTCAGCGGTCAGCCGTCAGTCTTCAGCCCTCAGCTATCAGTCTTCAGCCGCCAGCCATCAGCCTTCCGTAATCAGTGACCAGCTTCTATAGTCAGTCTGATAGCTGATAGCTGATAGCTGATAGCTGATAGCTGACGGCTGACCTTGACTTTGGCAGATGTAATTGATGAACATAGCAGATGCTTCGCGGCCCGAGCGTGTGATGGGCGAGCCAACCGTGCCCGATGCTTTATCGCGCGCGGCGAAAATACAAACGTGTGCCGCCGGGAGATTGAAGATGAATAATTGCAATATTGCGGAGCAGCAAAACAAGCTGGCTCACATCATGGAACGCATAGTCGCTTCCTACGACGAAGCGACGCCGAAGATACATCACCTCGACCGCATGCCTCTTCCTTCGCGCGAAGACGCGGCCGCCATAATGGAGGCCCTCGAAGAGATCGTCTATCCGGGATACTACAGCGCGGGCGGGGTCACGCATCAGGGCATAATCTATCGCGTGCAGGAGCGCATCGGATGGCTCTTCGAACACCTGAGAGATCAGATATCCAAGGGTCTCCGACACATGAACCTTCTTGACGGAGAGTTGAGCCTTGCTCCCGATGCGACCTCGGAAGACTGCGCATACATGTTTCTGGAATCGCTGCCTCGCTTGCGCCGCAGGCTCGCCGAAGATATTCAAGCCGCTTACGACGGCGACCCCGCCGCAGGGTGTATAGACGAGATAATTCTCGGCTATCCGGCCGTTTACGCGATCACCGCATACAGGGCTGCTCACGAACTCCACCGTATGGGAGTGCCGTTACTTCCCAGGATGCTCACGGAGCTTGCGCACTCGCGCACGGGGATAGACATTCACCCCGGCGCGCAGATTGGAGAAAGCTTCTTCATAGATCATGGAACGGGGGTCGTGATAGGAGAGACCACCATCATCGGCGACAACGTGAAGCTCTATCAAGGGGTGACGCTGGGGGCGCTCTCTTTTCCGAAAGACGAAAAGGGCCGTCTCATTCGCGGCCACAAGCGCCACCCGACTATTGAAAACGACGTGGTTATATATTCGGGGGCGACCATACTCGGCGGCGATACGGTGATCGGACAGGGAAGCATAATAGGCGGCAATGTGTGGCTTATGGAATCTGTCCCTCCGGGATCGCGCGTAGCCCAGGCTGAACCCAAGCCGCGTTTCCTCGAACCTCACGAGGAACTTCAGGAAGTCTGATGATAAGCAGGGGCTTTTGGAAGGATGAGGGATGAAGGATGAAGGATGAAGGGTGGAGCGAAGGGGGCTTCATCCTTCATCCTTTCCGAATCCCCCTGCTCCTCTGCTTAAATCGAACGCCATGTTGAATATCGAAGAGTTGATCGCGCTCGCCCGGCGCGCAGAGTTTGATACTACGATTGCAAAAGCGCCCGAAGAGATAACGACTCCATCGTTATCTCTATCTTTCCATTGCGGAGATTTCATAGAGGATGGGTTTTCCCTGTGTGTTGCCGCGCCGCCCTATGAGGCCGAAGACCGCTATCGCCCTTTCAATCTGAAGAGTGACACCACGATCCGTTTCATAGAACACAATCTGCAATCGCTCCGTGCTGCCGCGAGCGCCCTCTCTTCGAACGGACTTATGTTCGTATACGGATTGCCGGGCCACCTCGCGCGATATGCGACCGCTCTCTCTGACGAATTGGGGTTCAGGTATTGGATCGCAGTGCGAACCATGACGGCGCAAAAAGAGGGCGGTCCTAGGCCCGAACATACGGGCCTGCTGCTTATGTCGAAACCGGGCGCGAGTTTGAATCCAGTCCGCGTGCCTCACTCAAGGTGTCGCTGTTGCGGAGAGACGCTGAAAGATTGGGGCGGCAAATCGCATCTTATGCACCCCGATGGAGTGATGCTCTCGGACGTATGGATGGACCTTGTAGTCGACCCGCAAGACCGCATGCCTTCAGAAATTTTCGACCGCATAATTCAAATGTCGGCGGGGCGGGGCGGCAACAGGTTACTGCTTCTGATTCCGGACGCGCAGTCTTTCTGGACAGCGCAGCACAGAGAAGAGCCGTCCCGCTTATGCGCATTCGACCCCCTCGTTTGGAAGAGGCGACTTATGAGCGGCACGCGATTACGCGACCACGCTCCGCGAGCGGTCTCCCAAGCGCGAGTTGTTCCCGAAGAGTTGCTCGACCGCCTCCACCGCGCGCCCTGCCTCGATGTGATGAAGCAAATACCTTCCGAGACAGTAGACCTTGCGTTCGCCGACCCGCCCTTCAATCTTACGAAAGGCTATAACGGCTATTCGGATGACAGAGACGCGAGCGATTACACAGGCTGGTGCAAGAGATGGCTCATCGAATACGAGCGAGTGCTGAAACCGGGCGGCGCGCTCGTGGTGCTCAATCTGCCGAGGTGGGCCGTATGGCTTGCCGATTTTTTGAGCCGGAGCGGCGATATGTTTCTGCAAAACTGGATAGTATGGAATTCGCTGCCCGAACCCAAAGGCATCCTTATGCCCGCGCACTATGCGCTGCTCTATTTCACAAAGGGGGAGCGCGCCGCCACATTCAATTATCATTCGATGGAGAACGGCTGGGAGCCTTTCGACGAAGCCGTCTTTCCGCCCGACCGCGCAGACGTTTGTCAGCGTCGCTCGTGCATACGCAAGAGGCGCGCGTCGGGCCACGTCTGGCGAGGCGAGTTGACCGATGTCTGGCACGACATACATCGCGTCCGTCGTCCCGCCCACTCTTCGCGTCTTCCGAAAATTCACCCTTGTGAGACGCCCGAACGCCTCATTGACCGCATCACCCGCCTGACGACCGATGCGAATGATCTGGTGCTGGATTGTTTCGCGGGCACGGGGGCTACTCCTTTCGTGGCAAAGCGATTGGGCCGACGCTTCATAGCCGTAGAGCAAGACCCCGGCTATCTCAGAGCGGCAGAGCGCAAGATGGCAGAGCGAAGATCGTCGCCCTCGCGCGTGCAGAACAGAAAAACGCGCACAGGAGTTTCAAAGCGGGCATTGCAAATCGAGTTGCAGAGGCTAACGCTCGCGCTCGGACGTTTGCCGACAAGAGCGGAAGTCGAGTCGTTGTCGAAGTATGAGCTTCAGGCTTACGATAGCGCATTCGATTCCTGGAGCGAGGCTACGCGCGCGGCCAGGGTCGTGGCCGATGGATTGAGGAGCGGCGCGCTCGCGCAAGCGTCGTCAACGCAACAACAGTTGAAGTTGTTCGAGCCGGTCTCAGAGGCAATCGCCTCGCCTTTCAGTAGCTCTACTGTAAGAGAGCGATCCCTTACGGTCGAGCTTCAGTACCCCAACCGTGAGGGAGGGGGTTCCTTGAAAGATTGCGAGACCGAAGACCTCGCCCTATGAATGTATGACCCAGCCGCAACCGGAGTGGTTCTTCGCAGGGTCATATCTGTGATATGATGGGCCAACTTAGGAGCAAGAGCATGAGCAGTAAGAAAATCACACTTCACCTGAACGCTATTCCCCCATCAATCGAGGAACGGCAGGGAAGTTACTACATCACAGAGTCTCCCGTCACCTTCGCGGCCGTGATTCTGCGCTTCAAGGAAGGCCTGTCGCCGGAAACCATTCGCCGAGACTGCTTTCCTGCTCTGCCGCTGGCGAAGATATACAGCGCCATCAGCTTCTACTTGAATAATCAGGAGGAGGTCGAAAACTACCTGAAACATCTCTGCCAGGAAGAGGATGAGCGGCAAGAGCAACTGCTGGCACAGCACCCCGAATTCATCAAAACTGCCGAAGAACTGCGTGAGCGAATCATCACATCCGAGCGAGAATGAAGATCAGATACCAGGCTGATAACGACCTCGACCGGCGAATCATTGATGCTGTAATCCGCCTGGTTCCGGAGAGCGACTTCAAGACTGCGCCCGAATCCAGATTTCACACCGGCACTCCTGACCCTGAAATACTGCGGATCGCGGCGGCTGATGATCGCATTTTGGTGAGCCATGACCTGAGAACCCTGCCGCAGCATTTTGGAGAATTCATCGAGCAGAGTCTAAGTCCGGGAGTTGTTATCATCAGGCAGGAGGTGGCAATCCGCGATGCGGCTCTGTGGCTTCAGTTCTTCCTGGAAGTCGGAGTGCCGGAAGATTTCGAAAATACCATCAGAATCATCAGCCAGCCGTTTTGAGGAATTAATATGCAAAAGACCGAGAGATTATACTTCACCGATTCGCACCTGCTCGAATTCACGGCGACCGTACTCGATGTGCGCCCTACTGATCGCGGAGATCGAATCATTCTCGACCGCACGGCCTTTTATCCGACAGGCGGAGGCCAGCCAAACGATACGGGAAGGCTCGCGAGCGTTCGGGTGGTAGACGTTTTCGAGGACGACGGGATAATCTTTCACCTCGTCGAACAGGCGGGCATTATAAAACCCGGTATGTCGGTTGACGGAGCGGTCGATAGCGCGCGCAGGCTCGATCACTTACAGCAACACAGCGGTCAGCATATACTCTCGCAGGCATTCGTGCAGGCTTGCGGCGCTGAGACGAGATCGTTTCATCTGGGATCCGAGACCTCTACCATCGATATAGAACTCGAACCCGCGAGCATGGATCACTGTCGCACGGCCGAAGAGATTGCCAACCGTATAATATTCGAAGACCGTCCCATGCGCGTACATATCGCGGGCGACGAAGAGGCCGCGCGCCTTCCGCTCAGAGAAGAGAGCGCCGTGAGCGGCAGTGTAAGGGTGATAGAGGTCGAAGACTTCGACTGGTCTCCGTGTGGAGGCACTCACGCGGCGCGAGCGGGGCAGATAGGGTTGATAGTCATCAAGTCTTACGAGCGTGTCAGACGACAGACGCGGGTTGAATTCGTTTGCGGCGGGCGCGCGCTCAGGGATTACCGGCGGGCGAACGATACTGCGGTCGCCGTAGCTCGCCTCTTCAGCGCCGAGAGAGACTCTTCGCCCGAACTCGTGGCGCGGGCCATTCAGGAGAACAAATCTTTAAAGAAGCGCATTCGCGATCTCCTGGAATTGGCCTTGGAGGCTGAAGCCTCACGAATGCTCGCAGGGGCCACCGAGTCAGGCGGCTTCAAAACGATTCGCGCCGTCTTCGATGCGAGGGACGCCGACGAGCTTCGCTTGCTTGCGTCGAAGATAGTAAATCAGGAACCCTCAGTGGCACTGCTCGGCGCGAGAGACGAACGAGCAGGAGCGCGATTGGTCTTTGCGCGGTCTGAGGGGCTGCCCTACAACTGCGGTCAGTTGCTTGGGGAAGCCTGCCAGATTCTAGGGGGCCGGGGCGGAGGCAGGCCCGACCTTGCGCAGGGCGGCGGAGCTAATGCTGAAAAATTGGAAGAAGCCGTAAGGCTTGCGGCTGAAAAGATCGAGGCCTCGTAATGGCGAGCTTATAATGAACGCGCCATTGCCGGGTCATTCATTCTGACGACGGCGATCCGCGAGCTTATAGACGAGAGACGACACGAGCGCGGCCGCTATTATGCCTGCCAGGTCATATTGAAGGTCGTTGGCGCTGTCGTGTGAACCATGTAGCCGCTCGAAATCTCCCCAGAATAGCTCGTCCCAGAGTTCGAGTATTTCGTAATAGGCGCAGAAGCTGAATGTGATGGCCACGGAAATGAAGGCTATGAAATCCAGAGGCAGGTTGTGGCCGAAGCGCTTGGTCGTCGCTCTCACAAGCCACATGGCGGGCACGAGCGCGAAGGCGGAACCCAAAAAATGCGAGAACTCATCGTACTGCACAGGGCCGAACTGCGTGCCGTAGAGTTGCAGATAGTTTCCCATCACGTCTACGCCGACCGCCGCGCCGAGGCAGAAGACTATTATCGTCGGAGGAGTGAGTTTATAACGGAACCTGAAATAGAGATAAAACATCACGAGCAGCATGGTTGTGTAGAAAGCATTCTCGGCTGCGGGCCTGTAAGGGAGCCTTATCAACAGGGCCGATTTGCCCACGAATGCTGCGATGCTGAAGATGAGAAATTCATAATGCCTGAAAGATTTTTTGCCGGTTGCTTCGAGTGTCGCGTCCACCATTTCTATTTTCCTTTGTCAGTTTATATAGCTCAGGCCGGAGCGAGAGCTTGCCAAAAACGAGCGAGACGCGCAGGGCTTTAGAGTGACCTTTTCTTCTTTTGGTTGCTCAGGTGAAATCCCTGAGAGCGCCGACTCCTGAATCCTGAACGCGATCTTAATGCTCAACGATGAAAGCCCGCGCTCACGCTTGGGCTACTGAATCAGGCAAAATTATATAACGGATTTGCGAAAGTGACAGACGAAAACAGAGACCGAAAACGGGCCGGAAGCAATCAACTTATGATCGCGGAACTGAGCCGGTTTGCGACTTTCAAAGAGCTTCGCCGCTCCGATGTCTACCGAAAATATAAGGCGGAACTCGACCGCTTATTCAGAGAGCCGAAAATATAAGAATCAGACGCGGCGCTGCCGAGGCTCGAATCTTTTTTGAGAGTAGTCGAGTGGAACATCGAGCGGGGCGCGAGGCTCGAAGGCATAATCTCGGTTCTGAACTCCCACGAGGTGCTCGCGCGTGCGGACCTTTTGCTGCTCAACGAACTCGATTGCGGGATGGCGCGTTCGGGTAATATAAATGTGGCGCGCGAACTCGTCCGCGCGCTTTCTGCGCATGCCGTCTACGGGGCCGAATACCTTGAGATGACCAAGGGCGTGAGAGAAGAGTTGAATCTGCCCGGCGAAAACGCCGACGCTTTGCACGGCAACGCTATTCTGACGAGGCACCATTTCTCCAACCCTGAAATAGTCCGCCTGCCGAGATGCGAAAACAATTTCGAGAGCAGGGAGAAACGGCTCGGCGGACGGATAGGCATCTGTCTGGACATTGAAATTCGAGGAATGAAATTGACTGCGGCGACCACTCACCTCGACGTTGTAAACACGCCGCGATGCCGCGCAAAACAGATGCGCGCCTTTCTTCAATACATCGAGTCGCGCGCGGAAGAGAGCAGCGAAGCGTCCGCGAAAATCATAATGGGCGGAGACCTGAACACTCACACCTTTGCGCGCGGCGGACCCTTGCGGACGGCAAAGAATGTGGTGAAGATTTTCGCAAGCGACCCTGAAAGGCTCGCCCGCTCGCTGCTTCACCCGGAAAGAAAAGAACCGGCCATAAGAGAATTCACTCGCTCAGGTTACGAAGTCGAGGCACTCAATGACCGGGCGGCTACGAGCAGGTCTATAGTCTCGAAGCTTGACGATGCGAGCCGTCTGCCCAATCCGCTGAGGGGATGGGTAATGCGAAGGATAGGGCCATCGGGCCTTCTGCTCGAATTCCGTCTCGACTGGCTGGCCGCCAGAGGCTTGAGACCGCTTGAAGACGGCGAAGCGATAGACCGAAAAACCGGAGCGACAAGCGTCTGTCCTCAAACCATAGCCGGACTCAGATGGAGAGGCTCCCCCCTGTCAGACCACGACCCCATAGTAGTTGACCTGGCGCTGACGTAACGAAGCAAGGGAGAGCAGAGGCGAAAACATGCAGGGGAGGTCGGGACGCCGACTGCGGTTCCGGGAGCAGAGGTGCAGGGGTGATTATACTCTGCGCGGCAGCATAGGAGAGTTTTGTCTAAAGTTCAGAGTACAGCCATAAGGGCAGCCGCAGCACGCTATGGGCGTGGACTCTGAACTTCTTTATAAACTTTCATTTTATCCCGCGCGCAGTATGGATGATCGAGTGCAGACGAGCGGGTGAATAGGATTAGCTCCCCTGCTCCTCTGCTCCCCTGCGCCCTTGCTTCTCTGCGACCGGTCGGCTCTCTAGTAAGGCATGGGGATTTCTAGTAAACTCAATTTCGGGCGATGACGTAAAGAACCGGACTATTAGATTTTTCATCGCGGCAGCAGAAATGAGCATATCGACGCACGAAAAAGAGTATGTCTCGACCGACAATCTCGACCTTTTATTGAACGTCTTACCTCCGCACATACGCGACGCACTATCGGGCGAGGACCAGGACGACCTGTTGATAGAAGTGGTTCTCGACCTCGGCCGCCAACCCGAAGCGCGTTATCCGGGCCGCGCCGTCTATCTTACAGACTCGCTCGTCACGCGCGAAGAGATTCAATACGTGGCGAGCCGTGTGGGACATTTCACGCGCGACAACCGCGCAGGCATAGAGCGCACATTGCATCGCATCTCCGCCATGCGAAATCGCCTGGGCGAGATAGTCGGCCTGACGTGCCGCGTGGGCCGGGCCATCTACGGCACGGTCGACATAATCAGGGATATAGTCGAATCGGGCCATAGCCTTTTGCTTATGGGCAAGCCCGGAATCGGCAAGACGACCATCCTGCGCGAAGCCGCGCGCGTGCTCGCGGACGATTTGGAGAAGCGCGTGATAGTCGTAGACACCTCGAACGAGATAGCGGGCGATGGCGACGTGCCGCATCCAGGGATAGGTCGCGCCCGCCGCATGCAGGTGCCCGACCCCGAACAGCAGCACGCCGTTATGATCGAAGCCGTAGAAAATCACATGCCCGAAGTGATCGTCATAGACGAGATAGGCACTTCGCAGGAGGCGCTCGCCGCGCGCACCATTGCCGAGCGCGGCGTCCAGCTCATAGCCACCGTTCACGGCAACACGCTCGAAAACCTCATGCTCAACCCGACGCTGTCGGACCTTGTGGGCGGCATACAGCCCGTCACTCTCTCGGACGAAGAAGCCCGGCGGCGCGGCACTCAAAAAACCGTGCTCGAACGCAAAGCCCCGCCCACCTTCGACGTTCTGATAGAGATTCAACATAAAGACCGGCTGGCCATACATCAAGATGTGGCCGATGCGGTAGACCTTATGTTGCGCGGTTACATACCCGGCACCGAAATACGCGAGCGCCACTCAGGCGGCCAATTCACTGTCACACAACCCGAAGAGAGCACAGGCGAAGACGCGCCGCCGTTTTATGATGAACGCCGCTCGCCGGTTCGTAGAAAACGCGAAGCGCCTGCCGCAACGGGGAAAGGCAAACTGCTTCGCATATATCCTTATGCCTTGAGCCGGGACCGTCTGGAGCGGGCCATCGTCGAGATGGGAGTGCCTGCGACCATAACCGCTGACCTCGATGAAGCCGACGTGCTGCTTACCTTGAAGTCGCACGCCCGCCGACAATCGCAAAGATTGCGCGAGGCGCGCGGCCGACATGTGGAAGTGCATGCCATTCGCAGCAACACGCTCACACAGATGGAAAACTTCCTGCGCGAGACGTTCGGCAAGAGTCACTACGCGGACGGCGAAGACGCCGCCATGCAGGAGGTCGAAGACGCGGTGATAGAAGTGGTCGAGAGCCGCCGCCCCGTCGAGCTATCGCCTCAACCGAAACACATTCGAAGGATGCAGCACCTCTACATAGAACGCAGCGGCCTGCTATCGGAGAGCAAAGGGCAGGAGCCACTGCGCCGCGTGGTCATATACCCGCACCGTTGAATCGCAATGCGGGTAGAGGAGCTTGAATGATGGAAAGACCGGAGATCGAAAAACGCCGACTACAGGAAGTTGCGAAGAAGTATGAAAACAAAGGATACACCGTCTTCGTGCAACCTGATAGCAGCCAGTTGCCGGAGTTCCTTTCGGAGTACAGACCCGATATTCTTGTCAAAAGGGAAAATGAGAACATCGTAATCGAAGTTAAGTCGAGAGGATCGCTGGCACAATCTTCACACCTGAAAGACCTGGCGAGAGAGATTCAGCAACATCCTGGATGGCGCTTCGACCTGGTGATGGCCAATCCGCCGGAAGAAGAGGCTTATGTCGAGGATGCCCGATCATTGGATAAGGAAGACATCATCAGAAACCTGAAGGAATCGGACGAACTTATTGAATCCAACCATAAGGAAGCGGCGTTGCTCCTGTCATGGGCTACTGCCGAAGCCGCGCTTCGATTATTAGCAAGCACGGAGCAGATTCCTCTCAAGCGTTACGACTCTCTATACTTGATAAAACAACTGAAAACTTACGGTGTGATTTCCAGAGAAGAGTATGATCTGTTCATGCGCGCTTTGAATCTGAGAAATGCTGCCGCTCACGGTTTCAAGGCAGACGGGTTTGACTCTGATCTTGTGCAAACATTGAAGCAAACAATCAGTCAACTGCTGGAAACGATTCCTGAAACCTCTTTGGCCTGATACGGAATTGATCGAGCATCCGTCTAACTACTATCCTCGCGGTTTGGTTGATGTCGTCAAGGCGCACTTGACAGGAGAAGCAACTATTCCCGGTTGAGGAAAAAGAGTGATGAATCCGTTCGCCGGGAATTCCTGATGGCTTGCCTGCTCCGGCAACGAATGCTAGAATCGGCACCGTTGTTTTCAAGAAGGCACACGAGCCTCTTTATAAGCTTTCTCAGCAAGTCTCTTTTGCTACTGATCCGACGGGCCAGGGTTTGACTGCTCCGCCAACTGCAAGAAAGGACCACATTATGATGAGAAACCGAATTCGCATACCCCCAAGTTCAAAGAATTTGCCAGCAGTGATTTTCAGCCTGTTCTGCTGCCTGGCTATGCTGTTGTATTCTTCTGCATGGTCTGTGGTTTCCGAGGCTGGCGAAAGCTCGCAAATAAAACGAGACCGCATCGCCGACGAAGAAACGGTATCGATCCGATTCCAGAGACCGCGCCCCTCATCCATCTCGGACCATTGGGGAATAACAACGCGGGCCTGTTGATGGTGCCCGAAAGCACGAATGACCGCGTGATGCTTTTTGACGCCTTCGACGGCTCGCTCGTCAACGCGGCTTTTATCGAAGACCCGGCGAACCTCTCGACTCCCATCAATGCGATAGCCGCGAACGGCGAAATCTGGTTATCCGATCAGATCGATGACGGCGTCTTCCGGTATGACATCGACACAGGAGCGTTTCTGGGCGCGCTCGTCGACACCGGGCTGGACAATGTGCGCGGAATAGAATTCGTCAATGACACCCTCTTCGTAACCAACGCGGGAGCGGGCAACGGAGCGCCCGGCCCTGCGATAGTTATGTTCGACGCTGATGGAAACAACCTGGGTTTCTTCAATGCGGGCATCTCCAGCCCCTTCGATGTCTTTGCCAAAGATGGGGAATTGCTGGTCGCCGACATCAATAACGATGTGATCGAGCGATACGACCTGGCAGGCAACGACCTGGGGACGTTCGCCCCTGTCAATACTTTCCCCGAACAGATCGCCCGGCGCTCGAACGGCAACATCCTTGTAGCGAATTTCTCGGGCACGCAAGAAGGCATACTGGAATTCGACAGCGATGGAAATCTGCTCAATCTTTTCTCCAATGCAAACACTGACGGCGCGCGGAGTGTGGGAGTTGGGCAACGGCAACATCCTGCATACGAATGGCACCGGCGTGTTCATACTCGACCCCATGATGGGAACGAGCACGCCTGTGATCACGGGAGTGGGCGCGCGCTTCATCGAGCCGATGACGGTCGGACCTGTCTTCGATTGCTGCGTTCAGGATGACAGTGGAAACCGGTTTATAAAATTCAGTTCGCAAACCGGTGAGTATGTCTTTCAGGATTGCAGCAAGGGGCCTCATCCTGGAAGGGATTGGCGCGGTGCAAAGAGATGCCTGCAAAGTCACGCTGTTCGATAGGGGGCCTGATCCCAAGAGACCTGACCGGTTCGTTTCAGTGGTGACCAACAAACCGGATGAGGTAAACCAGATATGCACGTTCGTGGGAGATGCGCAAATCAGGACCAGCGTGCGGGGCATTCTCCTGCGCATCCACGACAGCAACACGGCAAACAGCACCTGCGAGTGCCCGCAGGGCAACACCTGATCTGAGGCGCATACGGCGTGAGGCTGGCCGTCTGGAAGGGCCAGCCTCTAATCCCCTTCGGCGGTATCGAGCGAATGGCGGGCGCTGATCTGTGCTCGGAATACCGTTTCGCCTTCGAGTCTCCAAACCTTTCTTCAACCCGATCAATCTGCCGGGAGCCGCTTTGCTTCCCGGCGATCATTCTCAATTTATCGCCTGCCTTACTGCCGGGCCGGATGGTACAATGAGCGTCTGTTTTGATCCGTCGATCGAATTCATCTTTTGACCGAAAGGAGCCGGTTTGACGATACCGCTTTACGACAGGGCCGCCGAAGCGGCGCGCTATATCGCATCGAAAGCTGAAAGGTTCCGCCCTCGCATGGCAGTGGTGCTGGGGTCAGGGCTTGGAGGCGTGGCCGATGCTGTATGTGATGGAGTCGAGATCCCTTATGAGGATATTCCTTTCTTTGTGAACTCGACCGTCGAGGGGCACGCGGGGAGATTGATAATCGGAGAGTGCGGCGGAGTGG
Organism: Blastocatellia bacterium; assembly: GCA_022615215.1. Lineage (GTDB taxonomy): Bacteria > Acidobacteriota > Blastocatellia > UBA7656 > UBA7656 > JAKEHD01. The sequence goes on along the minus strand of JAKEHD010000408.1, from coordinate 3,074 downwards.
ACGCCCTCGCCATGAAGGGCAGGTTTCATTTTTACGAAGGCTACTCTATGGAAGAGATCACCCTGCCCGTGCGTGTGTTTTCACTCATGGGAGTGCGCACGCTCATACTCACAAACGCGGCGGGCGGCACATCCGCTCACCTTCAGCCCGGATCGCTTATGATAATAACCGATCACATAAACCTCATGGGCGATAACCCGCTCCGGGGGCCTAATGACGAACGATTCGGCCCGCGCTTCCCCGATATGACGACCGCCTATACGCCTGCCTGCATCGCAGCCGCTCACGAAGCCGCGCGCTCGCTCGGCATAGTCCTCGCCGAAGGCGTATACCTCGCACTGCGCGGCCCGTCTTACGAGACTCCCGCCGAAGTCCGCATGATGCGCGACCTGGGCGGCAACGCCCTCGGAATGTCTACGGTGCCCGAAGCCATAGTCGCGCGCCACTGCGGCATGAAAGTGCTGGCCTTCTCCTGCATCACGAACACGGCAGCCGGACTCGGCCAGGAAGAGATCAATCACAACGAAGTCATGGAGACAGGCGAGCGCGCGGGGCGGCAGCTTTCCGAGTTGATTCTCAAGCTCATTCCGAGGCTTGCTGCTATGGATGGTGGGGCAGAAGACTGATTCTTCATGCGTGGCGATGATAAAATGGCGTTTATGATAATAGGCATAAGCGGCGGGACCGGCTCAGGCAAGACGACCGTCGCCGAAAAGATAATCGCTTCGGTCGGCGCGGATAGCGTGGTCTATCTTCAGCAGGACGCTTACTATCGCAATCTTGGCGACATGCCGCTTGATCTCAGGCACAAGGTCAACTTCGACCACCCCGACGCTTTCGACATCGATCTGATGATAAATCACCTCGAAGCCTTGCGTGCGGGCGAAACCATAGAGCAACCCCTTTACGACTACGCCACGCACTCGCGCAAACCTGAGAGGCTATACGTACACCCGCGCCCGGTCATCATAATCGAGGGCATACTCGTATTCGCATTCGCCGACCTGCGGAGCCTTATGGACCTGAAGATATTCGTGGATACGGACGCGGACATTCGCTTCATAAGGCGATTGCAACGCGATGTGCATGAACGAGGACGCACGCTCGATTCCGTCATCACACAGTACACAACGAGCGTGCGCCCGATGCATCAGCAATTCGTCGAGCCATCGAAACGCTACGCAGACATAATCATCCCCGAAGGCGGCCACAACGAAGTCGGGATCGATCTTATAATCGGAAAGATCAATTCCATCCTCGCTCGCTCTACCGAAGCCGTGACTGTTGGGACGGACCAGGATGCTCGAAAACAGACCGGTCAGCGATTATCGCTTGAGGAAACAACGGGCTGATTTATGGCGCAACGAATGCTTTGAAAAAAGCGGCTTTTATGCTACGTTCGATCAAGGAGTATAAAGTATGACCACAAAGAAGGTTGAACCTGTTTTGACGATAGAGGATCTCGGCGCAATGCCCGAAGACTGGAACCGCTACGAACTCATCGAGGGGGAACTTCTCGTGTCTCGTGCGCCTACTCTGACCCATCAGCGAATCGTGCGCCGCCTGTTAGTCGCTATCGAGAATTATCTCGACCGGAACCCGATAGGTGAAGTCCTGCCCGGTCCAGAAATCATCTTCAGCGCCTTCAGCAGCGTGATACCTGATGTTGTTTACCTGAGCAATGACCTGCGCGAAGAGATAGCCTGGGGAGAGCAGATCACAGGCGCACCTGAGTTGATCATCGAAGTGCTGTCTCCGGGAGCCAAAAACGAGCGGCGAGACCGCCAGGCCAAACGACAGCTTTATGGCGACTACAGCGTAGAAGAATATTGGATTGCCGACTCCGAAACCTCCACATTAGAGATTTACCGTTCGCCCGGACTCAAGCTGACTGCGACCCTGAGCATCGAGGATGAAATAACCTCACCACTCCTGCCGGGCTTCCGTCTTCGCGTTCGAGATGTTTTCGGATCATAAAGCTGCGAACGGGCAAAAGCATTTTGAGTGAGACATAAAATCAGCCTTATTGAAGTTACACCGTTCCTTTGTATGAGAGATCAACCCCTGACTTGCGAGGTGAAAGATGAACATAGATGATTTGATCGAATGCGATCCTGAAAAGCTGAGTGGAACGCCTGTCTTCTTAGGCACACGTGTGTCGATCAAAAACCTGTTTGATTGCCTTGAAGATGGTGAAAGTCTCGACGACTTTCTCGAACAGTTCCCGACCGTCACACGCGAACAGGCATTAAGAATGCCTGAAGAATCGAAGGAAAGGTTGCATATCTGATTCAAACCGGAGTATTGAATGACAAATAGAATCTACGGCGCGGCAATCAGCGATGATGAATTGATAGAGCGGGCAAAAGAGGCCCGGCTCGCGGCGCACGCGCCTTATTCGAAGTTCGAGGTGGGGGCGGCCCTGCTGGTTGCGGACGGCCGCGTGTTCACAGGTTGCAATATCGAAAACTCGACTTACAGCCTGACGATGTGCGCCGAGCGCGTCGCCGTGTTCAAAGCCGTGAGCGAGGGCGCGCGTGAGTTTCTGAAGATAGCCATAGCGGCCGATCACGAGAGACCTACTCCGCCGTGCGGCTGCTGTCGGCAGATGATATGGGAATTTGCTGATGATGAAACCGTTGTCATACTGGCGAATCTGTCGGGCGACGTTCAGAAGTTTAAAATCAAAGACCTGTTTCCGAATGCGTTCGATGCCTCGTTCCTGCAAGGCGTGAGATAGCAAGGCGCGTCGAACCGTTTCTATGTTTTGAAAGTCATCCGGCGCAAACGAGCGCCTGAGATTAAGAATAACCACAGTGGAAGGCACAAGAAGAAAGAAATCTTTATGCCTTCTACAGACACAGATGGCACGGATAGAGAAAGATGATTCATCTGTGAAATCTGTGTATACTGCGCGCGGGATAAAATGAAAGTTTTTCCGCAAGTGCAGAACATATTTGGAGTGCGCCGCAAGAAGAAAGAAATCTTTATAAGAAAGAAATCTTTATAAGAAAGAAATCTTTATAAGAAAGAAATCTTTATAAGAAAGAAATCTTTATAAGAAAGAAATCTTT
>JAKEHD010000056.1 GCA_022615215.1 Blastocatellia bacterium | reverse complement strand
TTGCGGCGCACTCCAAATATGTTCTGCACTTGCGGAAAAACTTTCATTTTACCCCGCGCGCAGTATAGCCGCATGGAGGTTCAATTTTCGCTTAACTTTCAGTCTTTGTTCTTTATGAGGTTGGCTCTTGCTGTCCGGTCTTCCAGGCCGTAATTTTGCCATGGATTTCGTCTACGCTTGCATCTCCCCAATAGTCGCGTATCTCTTGAATGGAGTCGCCTTTTCCTCGTTCCAGCAAAATGACGAACCGAGTTGCTTTTTGAAGACCTAACTTTTCCACAAGGATGTTCCAGCCTTCTTCTATAACATCAGAATCGATCAAAGGTGTCGTGCTCATTCAACTTCTCCCTTCTTCATCTTTTCAACGAAGAGGATTGGATTCCTCGATAAACAGGTTGAAATACCTTTCGTTATTGCAAGAGTGATATATCACGAGCGGGCAGGCAATTCAATCCGTGAAATGGCTTTGTCTTGCTAAATCGAAGCTTATGGAATTAGCACAGGGCATTCGGTTAGCCCCGTCAGGGGCGGTTGATTTGAGCACAAGCACTTCCAGTGCTGGGAACTCAGGCCGTCTGCCAACCCTCGTCCTGTAGGGACGACTGAAATCCTCTCTGCTATTGCCCTTATCAGTCGTCCCTACAGGACTCAGAGGCCTGGGACGATGCTTCCCACAGCACTCGAAGTGCTGGGCTATTGTCGCAGTGTCCCTACGGGACAAAGAAACTACTCAGCCGCGTCAGCGGCTCCTGAATTTAGCCGGGTCTTTTAAGGCCCGGATCCGGGTCGAATATATTTCGCGTCGCGCGAGCGACGGTTGAGAACAAACAATTCAATCGTCGCTCGCGCGACGAGGTAAATGTCGGCGCGATTTGCAGGCGCAAAATTCCCTGCCTAAATTCAGTCGTCCCTACGGGACGAACGGAGCCGAGTAGTTACGGGCGGAAGAATTAGCCATACTCGATGCCCGCTCTATACCTCTTCTATCTCATCCTTCGCTTTCGTTCGCTTGCCGGAGCTCGTTCTTTTCTTGCTCTTAGTCGCAGTCGATGCAGCCTGTTTCGGAGCGGGCTTCTCAGCTTCTTCAGCATCGCTCGCTGCGGGCTGGACCCTGAACTTATCCGCAAGAGTCGTTGTGGAACAATCGGGATTGATAAGCGTCAGCGCGCGAGGGCCAACCACAGCGTCCCTTCCAGCGTCGATCTTGACTTTGAAGACCGTTCCATCCTCCTCCACGACTACTGTATCGTAATCGATCGTGATTCCCTGCCCTAAATCTATTCGCGTCTCGGCTTTGAGATTCGTCCCCGTTATAGTCACCGCTTTCGTCTTTTCGCCTGCGGCGATAGAGTCAGGATCGATCTTCTCGGCCGAGGGCAACTTCGATTCGCACGTAGAAACGGCATGGCTCAGAGAAGCCACTATCCGGCGGCACGAACAGTTGTCTATCTTTTCGATTTCGCCTCGGGTGCCTAACTCAATCTCAGCCAGGACGACCCAGGGTTCTTCCGGGCACGGAGGGCAATCGGCCAGTTTATGCTCGAACGGGAGATATTTACATCCGCAAGGTTCGTCTTTCTTCTCTGCCCGCCGTGCGTGATCCTTAGGCTTGTGCGCCGGCACATGTGATTCGGGGCAACAATTCAATATGCCGATTTCATAGCCGTCGCGCAGCCGCGAATATTCGCATTGCGTATCATCGCATCCGCACCCGACGGGTTGCGCACGCACCGGACGGGCGACGACTTCTTTATACTTCACGGCCACGAACAACGAGCCTGTGCGCGACTCCTTTATAAAAACTTCACTGCACCAGGGATCGACCGGCTCTATGCAAGGCTCGCCCGTCACGCCGCTTACCCCGCTCGTGCGAAGATCGACCGTGCGATCACAGTCGATTATGATCTCGTCGCCGTAAGGTCCGAGGATGTATCCCGGCTTGACCAGAACCTTCCAGGGCAGAAATCCGCGCCCTGCACCTGTCGGGATGGGACAGACCTGCGCGCCGCATAGAACGCCATACCCGTGCAGTAGGCGATTGTGCCTTCGAAACCTATCGATGAAGTACCGCTGCTCCAGATTCATATCCACATCGGTGATCAGTTGGCGAGCGTAATAACGCGGGCGTTCGGCGATGCTGCGATCGCAAATCGCGTCCGTACATATTGCATGGGTTTTCATAGCTCTTCTCCCTTTCAATATCCGTTGATGTCTTCCATTACCAGCGATTGAAGCAGGTAAAACAACAGGCGGTTGGTATAAACGATCGGGCGAATGGTTATGTCTATATCTTCGGGCCTCGACTCTTCGCCCGCTTCTCTCAATCGCACATCGGCCAGGGGGATGCAGCAATCATCGGGGAGCTTGCGGCATCCCCTGGTCACAAACTCGACGACGGCGGCGTGATTGATACGCCTCCCTTCGATCACGTCGGGGAAACTGCTCTTCCTCTCGGGGGCTTTCCCGTCCCTTATCTTTATCTCGTAGAGTTCGCGAACCGTGCTCGGAGCGCATAGCCCTTCCTCATCGCAGCCGCCCGCCACAACCGGCACGGGGTCGCTCGCGCATTCGTGATAGCACAGCGCCACGTGCGCGTACTCGTCTTCACAGTGATGGCGATGCTGACGGTCCCTTCGATATTCATGGCCGCGCTCATCTTCATCCTTGTAGTCATCGCCCTGTGACAGGTGAATCGGAAGGGCTACGGGGTCGGACGGACGGGCCACGACCATCTCCCGCCCGCACCTGTCTATGGCCAATCCCGGCAGGACGACTATGCTCTTTCCGTCGCTGTAAAGCTGAACGTCCAATCCGCACACGACGCCCGGACCTGTGACGAGGCGATTCAACAGCCAACGTTTGTCGTTGAAGTATTCCTGCTCCAGCTCGAAATGGTATTTGTCGAGCAGCATGCCGTAAAAATAACGGAGCCGCACGGGCGTATCGATATCGGTACGCTGGCGATGCTGCTCCCGGTGATCATATTGTGACATGAGTCTTCCTCCCTTGTAACTACTCAGCCGCGTCAGCGGCTGTTGAATTTAGCCGGGTCTTTTAAGGCCCGGAGAACCGGGGCGAACATATTTCATGTCGCGCGAGCGACGGTTGAAATCAAACAACCAATTCAATCGTCGCTGACGCGACGAGGTATATACCTACTCGTTTTGCAGGCCATAAATGACCTGCCTAAACTCAACCGTCCCTACGGGACGAGGAAGGTCGAGTAGTTACTCTCCCTTTATGATTTTCGGATACTTATCTCCGAACCTCTTCTCTCCGGCTTCTCGCCGGCGCACGCGCGTCAACCGATGTGAGTGGTAAATCCCACGCGGCTCCGCTCGCCCAGACGCCCGGCGGGCCGTCCGCCCAGCGCGGCGTCTTCGCCCAGGGCAGACGTTTCTCCGAGTCTCAAACCCGCCGCCGCCGGTGCCCCGACCACAGTGTCTATGCCTACGCGAGCTTGAAACCCTACGCGCATGCGCGGCTCGATTATGCAAAGGTGATAAGAAGTGTGCGCGGGCTTCTCACGCTCGATGAGGGCGCGCACACGAGAGAGCGTCTCCGCACATTTCAACTCCCCGCGATAGACCTGAACGCTGAACCGATGGGCCACGTCCTCGAACAAGGGCGCGCCGAACTCCTCGCCCGCTATCAGGTGAGACCGGTCGAGAACGGCCGTAGTGCCCACGACCGCGCCCTGAGCTTCGGCAGGCGCGAGCATCGTCGTCACTCCGAGCACGGAATTCTCTGTGCCTTGCCATACTTTTTCCCTGGAATCCTTGCACGTATCATCCGGCTCGCACTCTTGCATCTCCGCAGGCAGCGACCACCACGCGGCGTTGAGTATGGGTTCTTCGACGATCGCTTCCACATGGGCGAAGTGTTTCAGGGCCTGGCGCAACCCTTCGGACGTGCCGCGCCGGGCTACACGCGCGAATGCCTGGGCGATGGCTCGCCGCTGCATGGCCTCATCCCATTCTTCGTCAAGCTCCAACGCCAGCCAGCCCGCAAGCCAGGGTAAAAATCGGCTGGGGACCGCCTCCGGGTCGAAGAGCGCCGACAGACCCTCTATCGCTCCCTCCACTTCGTCGAAGAAGCTTTCGAAGAGGGAAAGCAGACGCAACAGAAAATCCCTCTGCTTCGCGTCCTCGCTGTAGATGGCCGGAAGGTCGCCGAGATAAGAGTTTCCGTCGAACTCGGCCCGCATCTGAGAGACGACCGCCGTAGACTCCCCGTCGCCCGTAAACTGAGCGCCTATCCACAAACAACAGGCAGGGTCTCCGCCAATCAAAGTGTCCGCCGCATCGAGCGGCGCGGGACGCCACTTGGGGTCGGCGAAGGCAAACTCAGAGCGCGGGTCAACAGCGGGCGGGGCTGCATCCGTATTCGAAGTATGCAGAAAGAATCGCAGGTGAGCCCTCGAACCCAGCCATTCCAAATCGGCCCTCAGCCGGTGCCAGTTCACTTCCGCTTCGCGCGGATCGATCGCTTTCACGGTCCACAAGACGCCGCCTCTCCGATAGCCTTTGTCGACGGCGAGGCGCACGGGCGCGAGAGCCGCCCCCGTATGAACGAGCAGTCGGCCTTTACCGTCCAGGGCGAGCGCGGCCACCGGTCCCTGATAGCCCCCCGCCTCGCCCGCTATTACGAACGAATCATCTTTCTTCTTGTATGTGAGCACGCGCCGCCTGTCGTTATCTCCGACATATAGGGTGTCTTTCTCAAATGCGATGCCCATCGGTTGCAGCAGATGTTTCGATGCGATTATGACCGGGAGACCTGCCCTATCGAGCACGGGATGGCCCTGAGCATCGATTGCAAATATCTTCATCTTCTTCGAAGCCCGATCAACTCCCATTATGTAAAGAGCGCCCTCCTGCTCATCGGCCGCTATGTCGCGCGGTTCGGTCAAATCCGAAGACCGCCGCAAGTTGTCCCAGAAAGCGGGGACCACCTCTCCCAGAAGGTTGAACTTCTGCACCCTCCCATTACCGTAATCAACGACATAGATATTGCCCGCCCCGTCCGAGGCCATAGTCGACGGCGTATCGAATCGCCCCGGCTCGGTTCCTGGCCCGCCCAATATGCCGAGCAGTTGCAAAGAGTCGAGGTCGAAAATCTGTATGCGATGGTTTGCGCTGTCCGCGACCATCAGCGAGCGCCTGCGAGATGGAATCAACAACCCGCGCGGCGTGTCGAGTTGAGTGGGACGGTCGCCTTTACCGCCCATGCATGGCACGGGAGCCATAGCGAGGTCGCACCCGTTGATTCTGAGCACGCGGTGCCCGGACGGGTCGCTAAAATAGATGGTCCCATCGATATCGACGGCGATTCCTGCGGGACCATGCGGCGCGCCGAGCGATTGGATCTCTTCGGGCAATTCTCCTTCGAGAAGAGGCACCGAAAATAGTCGCAACGCGCCGTCCGCGCCAAGCTCCAGCCCCTCCCACTGAAAATCGGGCCAGCGATTATCGCGGTTCAGGTAAAGATAACCTGCGACGGTGCATTTCATCTGCTCATCCCCCTATTCCCATCCAACTCACACGCCAACCGTTCTTCTGAATCAAGGCTTTATTCTCATCGAATTTGCTGAAGAATTCGGAGGGGTTGAGAACCAGGTCTCCTACTTGCGCCTGCGGCATCAGGACGCGCAAAGTGAACTGTTCGGGGCGCGCGTCGAAGACGCTTACGAACCCGTCGAGCAGGAAAGCTATTGTTCGAACAGACTCCTGACCTCTTATATTCTGTTCGAACAATCGCCCGCCGACTATATGCGCGCTGTAACATGGGGTCGTCCTGAACCCGGCCGAGGAAGTATCAACATCTATCTCAAGGCCGTTCACCAATCCGTTTCTATAAGAAAACACTCTCCAATCGTCCGGATTTCCGCCCGCCTCGCCGCAAGCCATGAAGGGCAAACAACCGGGCCGCGCATTCCGGCGCTGGGCCGTCGAAAGGGGCTTGTTCAACTGGCAGTTGAATATCTCCGCGCGCGCGAGCAGGATCTTCATTCCGCTTAGAACCTGTGCTTTGAGGTCGGGGTCCGACGGCTGACCATTTGCGTCCAGCCTCACCCAGCAGAATACAGGCTCCTCCTTGAGACGCACCGCGCCGCGTGTGCGGCATATACCTTCCCGCGTCTCGACCTCTTCCAAACGGCTGTCATCCGGGTAGGAGACCGTGAGATCGTATAAAACCGGACGGCCTTCTCCATCATCTGCGACGGGAGGGATGGGTTCGACTCTCCGTTCTGTCAAGACGATCTCCTGCCCCATCGCGTTTATGGCATAGCCCGCCGAGACGATGACTTCACGGTCGCCTCTGTTTCCCGAAACGGCGTAACCGCTGCCGACGCCGGGCTGATGCAAGCTCTGGTTGTGCAGCCATCGCATCTCGCGATTGAAAGCCTCAATCGCCTGAAGGTCGGACGCGAAGAGCCGCTGGCCGTTGAAGAACTGTAAGCGTTCGAGATATCGCGTTTCACCAATCAGTGCCATAATCGTGCCTCGCTTATCGAAAGTCTGTCTGTCTGTTTCTCAAGGGCATAAGGTCTCTATGCCCGGACGTTCGGGGCAATCGACCGGAAGAGCGTCCTCCTTTTGACAGCCGAACCAGCAAACGTAAAGCCCCTGTTTTCGCGCGTGAAGGAAAAATTCGTCCTCGAAATTCCCATTGGTGACTATCTGTATTCTTGGGTTATCGAAAGCCTTGTTGACGGGCGCTCCGCGCTCGGCGCCCGGACTAAATGTCACAAAGCCCTCACTGCGATCCACCTCCGTTACAATCCTGGGCACAGTGACGGTCGTTCCGGGAATGTCAGGGTCATCCCCTATGACGACGACTTCGCTGCCGGGCAATAGACCCGTGGTCCTCATCAGGCCGGCTTCTCTTACAATCGAATCGACCGTATCGCCATCAATTTCTTCTATTCCTTCAAGCGCCGTTTCAAGCGCCGTCCTGAACTCTCCCTCTCCTGATCCCGTAGGTTTGGCTGTCAACTCCCGTAGCCTGTTTAAAACACCTTCAGAGATTCCCCCGGATTCCAGCCTCTCTATCACCCGGCCGGTTACTCTGAAGCCCGTCTCCAATCGAACTTCGCCCTGCTCAGGGCCGAACCTGACCGGGCGCAAGATGCGTCCGAGGTTGCCTTCGGGAATCCGGCGGTCGAGGGTGATTTTGTTCTCCTCTACATTTATATCCTTGATCGTCGCGCGCTCTGTTTCGCCTATGGCGACTTCGTCTCCGATATTGAATCGGGCGGCATTTTCTACGGAGATGCTCAACCCGTCTTCAGCGATTTCATTGATGACACTGTCGGGAATATCCAATACCGATTCCCCCACTGCCAATTTGGGCATCAGGAGACGGAAGGTAAACCCTTCGGTCGAGGCATCCGTTATGCTCGGAAAAGGGGTGGGGATGTACACATGATTCTCCAGGTCGAAGAGCGGCCCTTGCAGCCATGCGAAATAACAGGGCTTCCGGGTAAAGCCTGCCGTAGAGGTATCGATCCTCGTCTGTACGCCGACCGTCACATCGCCCTTGCCGGGGACGCTGACCCTCCACAACTCCCAGGGCGTATTGCCGGGGATGGTCATCCCGCTTGCGACGCGGGGTCTGGCCAGAGGTCTCGAAACCGGCGCGACGAATTCATCCTGCCATCGAAGAGTCTTGACCGATTCATCTTCCCCTTGAAGAGTTTCGTAATTCACAACCGCGAGCGGGACTCCATCCGTCGCTTTAACACAGTCTGACGGTCTCCATAAAAATTCGGGTTCCTCCTGAAAAGTCGAATCGCAACCCGGCAAGCACGCCTCGCCCCTGTCGCTTCGCTTCTGGTACAGGGCCGTCTCTTTGTGCCGAATCAGCAAAGTCATGCCGCTCGCTTTTCGACCTTCCGAATCCGGCACAGCTATCTTGCGCGTCTCTTGCAGAATCAACTCCCGGCCGAAGCAGTCATAAGCCAGGCCGCAGGTCAGGCGGACGGCTATCAACGAACCGTTCCCGTCATCGGCATAAACGGGAGAAGCCTTCAAGCCGAAGCTGACTCCGAAAGCATCGTGCAGCGAGCGGTTGTGCCACCAGCGCAGTTGCGCTTCCACATCCATCTGGTCGCGAAAGTCGCGCGAACGCAGCAACTGCCCCTGCCAGTAACGCAGGCGTTGAAGTTCTATCGGACAAGGCATTGGCATATCGACCTCAAATCACTTCTATTTCATGTCGTCCTGCCGCCACCAGCCAGGTGGGGGCGAGGCAGACGTTTCCGCATTCGGGATTGCATCCGTCAGCAATAAATTCCAGCGATAGGACGTGATCTACTCCCGGCACTTCGTCGATGATCTGCAAAATCTCCGAGCGGTACACGTCTCGTCCGAAAGGCCATCCCGTTTTACCGGGTCCGCCCCTCAGAGGATGCAGGAATTCGATCAAAGCATCCGCGATCCTTCGTTGTAGATTGGTTTTGTTCACTCCGGCCCTCGCCCTGACTCTTGCATGCACAGCCACTTCTTTATAAGTAGGTCCGGTCACTTCAAGGCGAGTCCCTATTATGCGTCTGCGATTCAGGTATTTGGCGATGGCCCGTCGCAATCCGCGTCCGGGCGAAGGGCGCAGCGTACCTGTATCGGGCAAGATGACGAGCGTTATCACGCCCGGCGCTTTGAAGCAGGGAAAGCCGGGATGGAAATTCGCTATAGCCTTCGCCCGCGCCAATCGTGTTCCCGGTGCCTCAAGGGCCAGCCTCTCATAGTCGCGCAGGGTGACTGCGCGGGTAGGCGTCCGAGTCAATTCGATCGCCCGTCCCGCAGCCATTGCGACCGTTTCGGCAGCGGTCCCGCCGGCAGCCGCCAGAGGATTGGTGATTGCGGCCAGGCTTTCTTTTACCGCTTCAAAGTTTTTCAACACGGCCCGATTGTGCGGCGAATCGACCAGCCGGTTGATCGTGCCCGCCGTGAGGTTGCCGTCCTGTGCGCGGGTGAAGCGATAAGCGGCTATGATGAGAGCGCCTTTCGGAGGCACCCGGCCCTTTTCGCCATCCCCGAATGTCACTGTTCCTGTCGCCGGGTCGAGCAGGAAATGAGCATCGCTTCGGGTCGAAGCATCGAAATCCCTGCGAAGCTGCCATCCGCGCCACCCGTACTGCCCTGCTTCTTCGATAATCAGTGATCCGAAACGGGCGGCTTGCTCATCACATAAGGCCGCCTTCAGAATCCTTGAGAAAAGCCTCTCTTCCTCGACCTCCTTACCGGCAAGGCTCCGCAATTTGCCCAGTATGTCATCAGGAACATTTTGCGATTTCAGTTCTATGAAAGATCGGTCGGTAAGTTTGTAACTCGCGTTTCGCTCCAGGGTACACAGCCGGAAGCTCGGCTCCTCGGCAGGCGATTGCGAAAGCGTAAGTTCCTGATCGGGCCTTCCAGTGCCTGAGCCAATCAGTGAGGCTTCGACGCTCAAGGAAGATTTCCTTATATCTAACGCCCCGGCCGCTCTATCGGATGGCGGCACAAATTCCAACACGGTGAATTCCGGCGCATCCCCGCCCCTTTCGGCGAAGCTCAATCGGGTGATCTCTCCTCTCGCGTCCAATCGCAAATTCAGGCCCCTGACCTCGCCCGGCAGCGGAGCGCGCCCCTCGACCATAGATATAAGGAAATCTTCCTTCGCTCCTGCGGCGATGGTCCATTTCATGACGGCGGGGACCGCTTGCTCGGCCGCCGCCCCGTTCATCGCTATGCATCGAACGACAGGCGGCGCATCGTAAGCGCCGACCTCGAACCGGCAACGAAGGTAAAAAAGTTCGGCTTCAAAACGGCCTATACTCGCCTTAGACATACGGCCGGGGACGCTCACGCGCACGCGGCCATCCAATGTGAAGCTGCGCGTGTCATCGTAGACTTCTCCATCGGCAGGATTCAAAGGCAGCCATACGTTTTCGCCTCCCGCAGCCGTCAGGAATTCCCATACTGTTCGAACGCCATGATGAGGAGGCATCTTCACCGGCGCTTCTTTTTCTTCGCCAGGCGTCGCCTCTCTCCCATCACACAAAGCGTCCGAGAGCGGAGGGCGACAAGCCTGCTTTAGATATAAGGAAATCTTCCTTCTCCGCATCGCCTCTTCGATGATGCGTTGGCGCTCTGATTCGCCGGAACGCGAACCGGAAAAGATGAAATAAAGGCTGACCGGCTCGTTAAGGGGCAAAGGCCGGCTGAAGCCCAGATATAATTCCGCGCCCGGTTGAGCCACATCTCCCCAGACACGGAATTCTTCCTTTCTCAGCATAAGGTCCGTGACGTTATGAAACCGCTTCCCGTCTCTGATCTGGACCGCTTCCAGCCGGCCCGGTGCTATAGTGACGGGGTCGAGCGTACGGAATCGCACCTCCCGTCCGAAGGGGTCGCGTCCGCTGAATTCGACCGTTGCGGGCAATGAGAGCGATTGTGTACCGCCCGGCAACGAGAAGCTCAGGACCGTATGAGACGCGGCAGGCGGATGGGGAACGATTCCTACCAGCGCCAGGAATTTCCGGCGGTGCCGCTCCGGGATGCGGTTGAGCCAGTATATGTCCATCTCCGCGATCCAGGCGAAAAGCTCTATGAGCGTGATGCCCGGATCGTGTATGTTGTGATCGGTCCATTCCGGCGCGTAGAGCGGTATCAACGCCCGCCCTTCATCGACAAGGTCGGTCCAGCGCCTGTCATCGAGATTCGGTAAAGGTATAGTCATAAACTAATCCGCCGCTGCTTTCAGTTTCAGCCTTATATCTCCGGCGACGACTATTCGATCATCGGCCACCGGCACCCGCTCGCCCTGTCGCGCGCCCTCGATCAAGAGCGCCAGTTCTTCCACATAATCCACCCCTGCGACCCGCTCCAGAACGGAAGCGACATCCGAAAGATAAACATCGCGGCCCAGTTCCCAGCCTCGCCCTTCGGGACCGCCTCTGAGCGGGTGAAAGAATTCTCCCAATGCTTCACGGGCGGCCCTCTCCACAGCCCCGGCTTCGGAAAGATCGACCGGAGCGATGGTCGCATCCACATCTACAGGCAGATAATCCGGTCCCGTGACGTTGATATGACCGGCTTCAGCCAGATCGGCCGGGGCGCGCTCTTCAACATACTTGAGCACTTGCCGGCGCAAGCCGAACGATGGTTGAGGGCGGGCCTCCCGGCTCTGAGGAATGATCAACAAAGTCACCCAGCCGGGAATCGTCTGGCCGCTCGTATTGCGATTCGCAATCGCCCGCGCCACGGCCACAGCAGGTGACGCTTCACGAGCGAGGGTCTCGTAATCGGAGGGCGTAGCGGCCCGTCCGCGATGGCGTATCGTCAGCGGCCCGCGAATGCCGAACGCCTCAAGCGTCTCGCCGTCGGACCCGCCCCCTGCGGCCTGAGGATTGAAGGCCAGTTGTACGCCCGGTATTGCGCTCAACAACTGATTGATCGCGCGCACGGGGACGTTGCCGGCAAGCCCGCCGCCTGCGCGATACTCTTTTGCCAGGATCACGGTTCCCGCCGGAGGGATTTTGCCTCTTATGCCGTCTCCAAACACGAGCCGCCCGCCCGCGCGGTCTATTACATAATGGCGATCATCGGGTTCGGAAAAGAACAATCGAAGCCTGCCCTCCCAGCGCACCCAGACTTCCGACACTCTTTTGTTTTTGTCGCGCACGAGCCTGATTCGGTAGATATAAGGAAATCTTCCTTCTTTCACGATCTCTGTTTGTTCGCCTTCGCGGCCGAGCATCTCTTCCAGCTCCCTGACGGCGTTCGGATCGCCTCCGGCTAATTCCTCTGCAAGGATTCGCCACTCCACATTGGCGCGAGGGCCGGTCATTTCGCGGACTTCGATGCGCTCCCCTGCGAGCACGGGGAAATTGATGAAGTTAAAGACCTGATCCGGCAGCCCTGTGCTCGTGCCCAGAGGGAAATCGTCGAACGTCTGCCGCTGCCATGCCCACACCGCGTTCGGGAAAATGTTATTGAAGACAGGCTCTCCGGGCGGCCCGTCCTCCTTGAGCCGGCCGCGCAAGAAGTGTAGCGGGGCGTCGAACCGCATCAAGGGCTGGCTATCCGGAGCGGCGATGAACGATAGTATGCCGGGAAGGCGCAGGTCGGCCGTGTCATCCTCGACCGAAAGGGCGCGCCACGTCGAGCCGTCCCAATATTCCCACACGAGCGCCGGGCCGCTTCGTACGCCGCGCTCCTCAACTATGTCGAAAAACAGACCTATACGATCGACGGGCAGTTTTCTATCAAAGCCCATATACAGAGCGGGCGTTGTGTCGCTGACGCTGGCAAAAGGCAGGAATGTGCTCCCCGGCCAATTGGCCTCGAATGTGCGATCCGCGAATTGAAAATCGTTACGAGTCAATACCCGCTCGGCAGGAAAAGGTCCATACTGCCAGGTATACCCCATTCGGAATGCGGACAGAGCCGGAGGGCGGTAAATGACATAAGATATATCGGCATCGCCCACGCTTACAGTCTTTTTGACCCCGAACCCTCCGCTGACGAGCCGGGCGCGTATCCACAGGGCCTCCTGTTCATTCACAACTGTACGGGTCAGGTCTTCCGGGACCGTGAAATCGATGATCTCAGTCTCGTCGAGGTCCAGGAGCGAACCGGGGGTCGTCGAAGAGGGCGCTAGAGGCGCCCACTGACGGCCGTTCCAATACTCCCAGAAAACCTTATGCGGAAGATCCTGGTCGCCTTTCGGGTTCACCTCATCCTGCGGCGACACTGTGCGTATGACTGCAACCCTCACCTCAGCCCCCGGCTTGCTCAATACCTCTTCGCTTGTGAAATAAAAGGCCGAGCCGGGTTGAGGTTGCTGGCCGAAGGGATAGAAAGGTTTCGACACGTCGAGTTCCGCCTCATCAGCAAAAGCCTTGTCGGGCTCCAGACCTGTGACGATGAATGAGAGGTCTAATTCGAGGTTCTTGGTGGTGTCCGCGTACTCCTGTCTTACGGAAGCCTCCATATCGAAGAAAGAGACCTGTACATCATAATAAGGTTCGGGAGGAACTCCCGAAAACCGATACTCCTCGCCCTCACGTGTAACGATCGACCTCTGCCCGAATGCAGGGTCATCCGGATTGGTCAGTTTCACAATCGCACCCCCGACGAAGCGCCCCGCCTCATTCAGGACGTTACCCGATATTTGCGCCGAAGCGTTCGCGTCCGCCCCTTTCTCGACATATCCGGCTACAGGCTCCAAAGCGGCTTTCAGCGTTCTATCGATCACAATGCTCAACC
>JAKEHD010000407.1 GCA_022615215.1 Blastocatellia bacterium | reverse complement strand
CCATCCTAACCTTCCCCCTTCCAGGGGGAAGGGATGGAAAAGAGCACACAATTTCAAATATCTTTGGCTAGATTTAAGCGCGTCAGCGATCGATTAGGGAAGCTCTGCAAAAAAGCCCAGATGCGCGAAGCCGCGGAGCGAGTCGCGGGTAGATAGGCGAGCGACGAGCGAGCCGCGACAAAGCAGATGGGCCATCGAGGAGTGGCCATCGTAGCGCCGCCCTTACATGACCTCGAACGCGAATCCGTCATCTCTTTCTGAGGTTCAAGACCATCTCTGGAGTAACATCATCGAAGGTCACGACCGTGCCGCCGTGCTTGGCTGCAAAGTCTGCGGCCTCTTCTCGTTTGCTGAAAGCGAATATGTCAGGCCCCATCGGGCCATGCACGGCGCTCTTGTAGACAAGCGCCGCCGCTCTCACGTCAAGCGGGTTTCCGCCGTTGTAATCCTTGACCAGAATTTTTTCCATCCTTGCGCGGTCTTTATGCGTATCGGGCACTTTATCGTAGCTTTCGGGCGTAGTGTAAAAGGCCAGCATATCGCCCGGCGATTCGAACATCAGTTTGGTCCCGCCGGGATAGATTATCTCCGATGAGAAACGGTCGTCGGCCTTCACCTTCATTCCGCACACTGAGCAGTAACCCGTCTGCACATCTGCCGAAACCGGCCCGCCTCTTTTTTCCTTGCACGAAACAACGAGCAGACAAAATGCAATAAGTATCAATCCGAGAGCGAAGGCCGGGCGTCCACTGCGCCTGCCCCTGATCTGAAAAGCCGACGCTTCCGGTCGGGTCACTGACCCGCTCCTCGACGGTCGGGTTACTGACTTGCGCCTGAGCGCATCGCCCTTTGCATCTTGCATCATTCTTTTGATTCTATCCAGCCGCCCCCGACCACCGCATCTCCGTCATAGAAAACCGTCGCCTGACCGGGAGTGATGGCCGGCTGCCTCTCGTCGAATTCGACCCGCACGCGGCCCGCGCCTAGAGGCGTTATGGTCGCGGGCGATTCAGCCGAACGATAGCGCACGCGAACGCTTGCGCGCACGCTCTCTTCGGGCGGAGCGATCGCTATCCAATTCACTCCGCTTGCCACGAGCGAGCGGTCTAACAACTCTTCTCGCCGCCCGACCACGAGCCGGTTGCGCGGCACGTCTATCTTGACGACATAGAGCGGGTCGGGCGACGCGATGCCTATCCCGCGCCGCTGGCCTACGGTGTAGCGATGGAGGCCCCGGTGCCCGCCTATGACTTCGCCTTCGGTATTGGCGATCTCTCCGGGAGCGAGCGCGCGTTTCTCTTCATCCGAAGTCTCCATCTCATAGCGCGCATAGTCTTCTACGAATTGCGCATAGTTGCCGTCGGGCACGAAACATATCTCCTGGCTTTCGGGCTTTTCGGCGGTTTCGAGTCCGAGACTCCGCGCCACTTCTCGCACCTCCGATTTAGTCATATCGCCAAGCGGAAAGACCGCCCGCGCCAGTTGCTTCTGAGTCATCTCGAAAAGAAAGTATGACTGATCTTTCGACGGGTCGCGGCCCTTCAATAATGTATATCGCCCGGCGTGCTCGTTATATTCCACGCGAGCGTAGTGGCCCGTCGCCACGCGCTCGGCTCCTACCTGCTCGGCAACGGTGACGAGCCGCGCGAATTTCAACTTCGTGTTGCAGGAGACGCATGGAATGGGAGTGCGCCCCGCGAGATAGTCTTCGACGAATGGGCGGACGACGGCGCGCTCGAACTCGTCTTCCATGTTGAGCACGTAGAAAGGGAATCCCATATCTTCGGCCACGCGCCGCGCGTCGTACACGTCGTCGAGCGAACAACAGCGCGAAGGCTGAGGTTCGCCGTCGGGGCCGAGTCTGCGGCGCTGATTCCACAACTGCATCGTGAAGCCGATTATCTCGTGCCCCTGATTTTTCAGTATCGCTGCGGCGACCGAACTATCGACGCCGCCGCTCATTGCTACTGCTATGTTCACTTTACTGCTCACAGGCGGCGCATAAAGTTCAGAGTCCGGCCTTCAGGCCGCCCCGCGCTAAGGCGTGTCTTTGAACTCACGGCCGCGCCGCATTTATCCTGGCTCGTTTACGGGCCAGATGTTATCATCGGTGGTCGGCCCGATAACAGGTGTAATGATCGGGCCTACCATAAAGAATGGGATTATACACGAAGGTGAATTCATCGGCCAACAAGCCGAAATTCCGGTTAAAAACAGACCGCAGTGTAATCCTCTATAGCAAGAGGACATAATGACAGTTAGCCAGCAAAACCTCGAAGAGGCAATCGAACAATACAACATCACACGCGAGCCGTACTACCTGCCGGTAGGCGATGAAGTAAAACTATTCGAGGCGGCTTACGGAACGAAGCTGCCCGTCATGTTGAAAGGCCCTACGGGGTGCGGCAAGACACGTTTCATAGAGTACATGGCATGGCGACTGGGCCGCCCGCTCATCACCGTTGCCTGTCACGAAGACCTTTCGGCTACGGACCTGGTCGGGCGCTTCCTGCTCGAAGGCGATGAGACCGTGTGGCACGACGGGCCGCTCACGACCGCGGTGAAGCACGGAGCGATATGCTATCTCGACGAAGTGGTCGAGGCGCGCAAAGACACGATAGTTTTGATCCATCCGCTGACCGACGACCGGCGAATACTTCCGATTGAAAAGCGCGGCACTATCCTTAAAGCGCCCGAAGAATTTCTGCTCGTCGTCTCTTACAATCCGGGCTATCAGAGCGTGCTGAAAGACTTGAAACAATCCACGCGGCAACGATTCATCAGCTTCGAGTTCGGCTATCCGCCGCCGCCGCTTGAGATCGAAATCGTCATGCACGAAGGCGGCGTAGACGATCAGACGGCGCGCGATCTTGTACTTATAGGCGAGAAGGTGCGCAACCTGAAAGGGCACGGCCTCGAAGAAGGCGTTTCGACACGGCTGCTGGTCTATGCGGCGCAATTGATAAGCCGGGGCATAAATCCTCACACAGCCTGCGAGGTGGCGATAAAGAGTCCGATCACAGACGACGCGGAGCTACAGCGCAGCATCCGCGAGATAGTGACGACGGTGATCTGATTTGGAGTGCGGTGACTCGTCACCGCTTTTGGTCACTGCTTTTCGGCCCCTTGCCATTCGAGCAGAACCTTTCCCCAACTTGAAGTAATGATGAACGATGAACGATGAATCCGGAGTTCCAGGTTCACATTGCGGCATTCCGCGTTCATCGTTCCCCCCTTGGCCCCTGACTTGAAAACCTCTGCGCAAGTGTGGCACTTTGTATTAGCAAGTCCCGATGCCCCTTCCTCGTGGCAACCATTGGTGGTGAGGTAGAATAAGAAGGGTGTGGCCGAGTAAAAAATGATTAAAGGTCAACAAGCCTGGATCAGAATTCGCGGAGCGCCGGATGACCCCGAGTCTTTCGACCTGGCGACATGGAGCGGTATCGTATGGGAGATTCCTCGAATCAACTCTCTCGGCGATCAGATACAGATTCAGATACCCGACTACATGGTCGTCGAAACCATGCCGCCCGCGTCCAAGCCCGCAGAGCTTTACCGCGACCGCCCGAAAAATCGCCGCGAAAATAACCTTTGACGGCGGCCCTTCACTCTCCTTGCGCGACGACCGTGTTTGCGAGCCTTCCTATCTGACCGATTTCGATCTCTATCCGATCTCCCGCTTTCAAAAATACAGGCGGCTCAAGAAAGACTCCAACGCCTGAGGGCGTGCCCGTTGTAATTATATCGCCTGGCCGCAGCGTCAGGTCTTGAGAGATGAATTCTATCACTTCAGGTATCTTGAATATCAGATCGTCGGTATCGGAACTCTGGCGCAATTCGCCGTTGACCCATAATTGGACGCTCAGGGAGTGCCGGTCTTCTAGCTCATCTACGGTCACAAGCCAGGGACCGCATGGGGCGAACGTGTCGAGCCCTTTGGCGCGGGTCCACTGGCGCTCGTTTCGTTGAAGGTCGCGCGCGGTAACGTCATTCATTATCGTGTAGCCCGCCACATAATCGAACGCGCGCTCGCGTGATACGGACTTTGCCTCGCGGCCTATCACTACGGCAAGCTCGGCCTCATAATCGACGCGGTCGCTTATGCGCGGCAGAATTATCGGGTCGCCCGGACCTGTGAGCGCGGTCGTGCATTTCGAGAAGATCAGAGGAGAAGCGGGCGGCTGTATGTTTTGCTCGGCGGCGTGCGCGGCATAGTTCAAGCCCACGGCCAGAATCTTTCCCGGCGCTATCACAGGAGGATTCAACTCGACCGATGCGAGCGGACGAAGCGCCCCGCTCGCCTTCAATTCGCCGGCAAGCTGCGGATCATTTTCCAATTGTGACACTAAGGGCTTCAATCGCTCCATGCCGTAGAGGTAAAGATCCAGAGCGTCATGATAAACGCCTTCAAGTGGAGGATGCGGCGATGAAGCTTGCTCGCCTTTTTCTTCCAGGATTTTGCAAAACCCCGTCACGTCCAGAACATCTTCGCCTATCACTATACCGGCGCGAGCGCCTCCTTCCGACTTCATCGATAACAGTTTCATCTCCGGCTCTCCTGTCTCTGGTTTATAAAGCGAGACGGGTGATTATAGCAGAGAAAAGAAATTTTGCCGCATCACAGGTTGAAGGCCGGGCGGCCTCTGGTCTATGCTGGTCAATCCGCTCGTCAGTCATATCAGTTTATATGGGAGGACTCATGAAACTCGAAGAGTTCGCTATGGAGCGCATGCAATCAACCTGGGAGAACGTCGTCCGCTACAATCTCTCGGAAAGCGGCGTCCACCCCGTAGCGATAGGCGATCTCATCCCCGACCGGGAAGACCGTGAGGCTCTGCTCAGAATAGAACTCGGCTACGGCCAGTCGAACGGGACGCCTGACCTGAGACGCGCGATTGCCTCTATGTATGAAGGCGCTGCCGAAGAGAACGTCCTCGTGACCACAGGCACTTCGGAAGCGAATTTTCTAGTAAGCTGGATGATTGCCGGTCCCGGCAGCGAAGTGGTTATGATGCTGCCGAATTACATGCAACTATGGGGACTCGTGCGTTCGTTCGGGGCCGAGGTGAAGCCTTTTCACCTGATCGAAGAACGCGGGTGGGCACCCGACCTCGATGAACTCGACCGCGCCGTCTCCGAGAAGACAGAACTCATAGCCGTTTGCAATCCCAACAACCCGACGGGCGCTATATTGACGGAAGAAGAGATGGACCGTATCGTGCAGGCGGCGCGGCGTGCGGGCGCGTGGCTTCTCGTAGACGAGGTCTATCGCGGGGCTGAGAGGTCGGGCGATTTGACGCCTTCCTTCTGGGGCAGGTATGACAAGCTCATCGTAACGAGCGGACTATCGAAAGCTTACGGGCTGCCGGGGCTTAGAATCGGGTGGATCGTATCGACTGCCGAACTGGTTGCGCGTGCATGGTCTTATCACGACTACACAACCATAGGTCCCTCGATGGCGAGCGACCTGCTGGCCCGCGTAGCCCTCAGACCTGAAAATCGTCAGAAGCTGTTTGAGCGCACGAGGGTTATTCTCAATTCCAACTATCCGATCATTCGCGAGTGGGTAGACCGTCACGACGGACTGTTTTCGATGATCGATTCGCAAGCGGGAGCCATCGTTTACATGCGGTATGACCTCGATGTGAATTCGCTGGAATTGGTCGAGAGCTTGAGACGGGATCGTAGCGTGTTGATCGTAGCGGGCGAGCATTTTCTTATGGGCAATTACCTGAGAATCGGCTACGGCTCGGACCCCGATTACCTGCGCGCGGGGCTTGATCTCACAAGCGACTTCATCTCAAAGCTACAGTGAGGGGCAGCCGTCAGCCATCAGTCTTCAGCCATCAGATGTCAGTCGTCAGCCATCAGTGCGGATAGAGGAGGAACGGAACCGCTGCCGGGCGTCCCCGGCCAACCACAGATTACACTGATGACACAGACAGAAATCTTTTGTGAAATCTGTGTAATACGGTGGTTAAAGAGCTGATAGCTGATAGCTGAATAGGATGGCTGATTGCAAAGAGATGAAAGGGCGCGGAGGCCGCTCTGTGCGACCGTAAACGCGCCCTTCATCGTCCTGAGGTTATGGCCTGTTACAAAAAATCTTCACTGGGTAGGCGGATCGGTAACGTTGGCCGTATTGGCAGCAGCCCCCCTTATCACCCCTGACTGATCTATGTAATAAGAATTGGTCGCTATTAAGGGAGAGCGTCGCCTCGCTCTGCCAAACCATTGTTCGGCAGGCGTAGCCGGGCTTGAATCTATGCTGTAGATATAAGCTGTGTCATCGGCAGTACCATCGGCAATTATCGCCCTCTCTATGAACTTCCCTATAACCAGATCATCATCCGCGTATGCATAGTTTCCGTTTGCCCGCTTGTACAACTCCTGACCCGCCACCCAGGATTTCAGATATCTGACAGCACTGGCTTCATAGGATGCCTTCTTGGCATTCAGAAGGTTCGGCACAGCTATTGCCGAAATGATCCCCAGTATGGCGACTACCATGAGTAACTCTATAAGAGAGAATCCCTCTTCCTTCATAGCTCAATACCTCATAATCTTTTCAACACAAGAACCCTCTCCCTGAATCAGAGCAAGCCATACGCCAAACCCCGTTTTGAAGCGTTTCTTCGATTTACAATCCGCTTTTATTGTCGCCTGCTTTATGAAAGGCGCGTTTTTTTACTCCCTTTGGGTAAGGCGCGGCAGGCGGTTTCGGAGCAGCCCGTTGCCGGAAAGACGGAAATGCCCGCCGACATATACCGACATTTGTCACCCAAACTCGGCCCTTGATGACAAATTTTGTGATTTTTTGGGTTTCGCAATAATGAATAGTTCTGAGACAGCCTGCTAAGTCTAGCTCTGGAAACGGCTTTGCGTCCGGGAGCAATTTGACCGAATGTGGTACTGAAAATGCTTGACAATGAAAGACCGAGTCTGGAGATAACCCATGAAGTGTCCGAAATGCAGCACTGAAACCACGCCTGAAGCGCTGTGTTGCCCGCGCTGTAAGCTGGCTACGCCCAAAGGTCGCAGCTATACCAAGAACAAAGATGTAAGAGTAAAAGAGCATACAACCAGGTCTCTGGCAAAGGCCAAGTCGAACCGGGAACGACGGCGTATAGGCCCTGTTCTCACTGCGGTGATCGCGCTGGTGACGATCATCTTTTGTGGACTGGGCAGCTACGTGGCGCTGACCTACTGGCAAGCCTCTCAGGTGGATCCTAATAATCATGCGCAGCTCGCCATGGATAAGGTGCGCAGGCTACCCTCGACTCGCGAGGGGCTGACGGTTGAGGACGCCCTTGTGCAAGAGGTCGAAAAAGCCCGCGATGAAGGACGCCTTGTTGAACCCGAAGGGTGGGATGTGAAACCGGATGCTGCCGGAGGAGCGAAATTTATCGTGACCTTCTCTTTTCAATTGAAAGACAAGCATCAGCACGCTCAATGGGTGGTCGACATCGCCGAGAATACTTTCGACGCCAAAACCGAACTGGCCACCGCCATCTATAAGCATAAGCAGAAATAGGAAACGCCCTTCTTGTCCGTCGTCCGTTGTCAGTGGTCCGTCGTTACATTCTCTTTCAATAAAACTACAACACAACGAACGAACGCCTACAGTCAAAGCAGGGCGGAGCAAGTAGGGGATTTGTTTTCACCTCTCTGTCGTGTTACCTTCTCAATTCACTATCAGCCCGTTGCCGATTCTTGGTAATCCGTCGTTGTATCGGCTTTCGGGCGAGACCTTGACGCAAAGAACAACGGACAACGGACAAGGGACAACGGACGAAATATGGCCTTCGAAGACCTTAGAGAGTTCATTCGCGCGCTCGAAAAAGCGGGCCAACTCAAACGCATACGCCAGGAGGTGGACGCAGAGCTTGAAATCACAGAGATTACCGACCGCGTGTCCAAGCAGGGAGGACCGGCCCTGCTTTTTGAGCAGGTCCGAGGTCATTCCATCCCCGTCCTCATCAACGCTCTCGGCAGCCGCAAACGTATGCTCATGGCTTTAGGCGTAAACGATTACTCCGAGATCGCCGAACGCATCACGGAGTTGACCGATGTGAAGTCGCCGCAGGGACTCATCGAAAAGATCAAGATGGTGCCCCGCCTGGCCGAAGTCGGACGGATGTTTCCCAAAGTGGTGCGCGACGGTCCCTGTAAAGAGAGAGTTCTCAGGGAAGGGAAGTTTTCGCTTTTCGACCTCCCCATAATCAAGTGCTGGCCCGAAGACGGCGGACCTTTCATCACCATGCCGCTCGTCTTCACTAAAAATCCTGAGACGGGAAAGCGCAATTGCGGAATGTATCGCATGCAGGTCTACGACGAGACCACGACGGCCATGCACTGGCAGATACACAAACACGGCGCGCAGCACCTGCGCAATCTGAGGCGCGGAGGAGGAGGCCGCCTCGAAGTCGGCGCGGCCATCGGGTCAGACCCCATAACCGTGTTTTCAGCCATAATGCCTCTGCCCGAAGACCTCGATGAGATGATGATAGCCGGGTTCCTGCGCGAAAAGCCCGTCGAGATGGTCCGGTGCGAAACCGTAGACGTGGAGGTGCCCGCAAACGCGGAGATAGTGCTCGAAGGCTACGTCGATACGTCCGAGCGGAGAACGGAAGGTCCGTTCGGCGATCACACGGGTTACTACTCTTTGGAAGACGAGTTCCCTGTCTTTCACATCACCTGCATCACGCATCGCAAGAACCCTGTCTATCAAACGACGATAGTAGGCAAACCGCCTATGGAAGATTGCTGGATGGGCGAGGCGATAGAGCGGATATTTCTTCCGCTCATGCAGCGGCAGTTTTCCGAAGTAGTCGACTATCACATGCCGTTTGCGGGCGTATTTCACAACCTGATGATCGTATCTATAAGAAAGAACTATCCCGGACAGGCGCGAAAGGTTATGAACGGTATATGGTCGCTTCCCCAGGCGATGTTCACCAAATGCATAGTGGTCGTGGACGAAGACACGGACGTTCGCGATCTGAATCAGGTAGCCTGGCGGGTTCTCAATAATATAGACCCTGAGCGCGACATACAATTCATGCTCGGCCCTGTGGATCAACTGGACCATTCGGCGCGGCTGCCCAACTTCGGCTCCAAGATGGGCATAGATGGCACGCGCAAATGGAAATCCGAAGGCTTCGACCGGCCCTGGCCCAAAGAGCTTGAAATGAGTGAAGAGGTGCGCCGACGCATAGACCAGCTATGGCCGAAACTTGGGCTTTGACGGGATTAGTGTTTTGAAGAATTCAACTCCGAAACGAGCATCCTCGATTGCCAGGACAAGTTCGACAATCTCTTGGGTCGAGGCAGTCATTTTAATTCCGCTACGCTTAAGAAATTCCCGGACAATCGCAGTGGCCGTTCTCTTGTTGCCTCCGACCCAGGGATGATTCTTGATAAGTCCGTAACAGAGCGTGGCGGCCTGGCGTATGAGGTCTGCCCTTTCGTAAGCCGATGCCTGCTGAGGATGCGCCAGCGCAGACTCGATCAAGGGGCGATCAAAGACACCGTAGTGCGTTTCTCCCATAAAGCGCATCAGCACTATATGAATCTTTTACAGCTTCAGTGTAAGAGATATACTCTGCGCGGCATGGATTGAAACTTTTCATCAAGCTCACCGCCAGGCGATTTTATTTGGAGTGCGGCGGCCCGGACGCCGCTTTTCATTCGT
>JAKEHD010000406.1 GCA_022615215.1 Blastocatellia bacterium | reverse complement strand
GAAGCACTTCGAGCGCGAGCAGGGCGCACTTCACTCGCGCTGGTCTGATTTCGCTCTGTAACGCTGAAAGAATCTCCTCATTCGAAATCAATTCACTCTGATCTATATTCGCGCCCACGATCAACTCTGTAAGCAGGGAAGCCGCAGCGAGGCTGATGGCGCATCCGTTGCCCTTGAAGCGAGCCTCTTCCACGATGTTGCCCTTAACCGCCAGCTCGATTCTTATGCGGTCGCCGCATAGAGGGTTTACACCTTCATGAACTATATCGGCGGCGGGCAGGCTGCCGTAATTCCGCGGATTGCGGAAATGATCGAGTATGACTTCACTGTAGGGACCGGCCATCAGCACTCCTATTCGAGGCAAAAGGCAAACAACCGCCAGCCGTCAGTCTTCAGCCATCAGCCATAAAGATTTCTTTCTTGTCAGCCATCAGCCGTCAGTAGGTTTTAGCTTTCCGCTCTGATAGCTGATAGCTGATAGCTGATTTACTTTTCACTTTTGCCTTCATCTCTCGTCTCTCTCATCGGCCTTCCAGTACGGCCTGCTTTGACCGCGACGGCTTCGGCCAGTATGCTAAGGGCTATCTCCTGGGCCGTCTGCGCTCCAATATCGAGGCCCGTCGGCACGCGCACGCGAGCAAGCAATTGCGCGTCTACTCCGCTCTCTTCGAGGAATTTCAAGATAGCCTGCCCCCGTCTCTTGCTGCCCAGCAAGCCTATGTATACGGCCTCGGTTTCGATCACGGTCTTGAGCACTGGAATATCGTACTTGTAATCGTGCGCAGTCAGCACGACGAAGGTCGAGACGGTGTAAGATAGCTGCTCGGCGATTTCCGAAGGGATGCCGATCAGCAATTCATCCACGTCGGGAAATCTCTCCCTCGTCGCAAAGCGGGGCCTGCCGTCAACCACTACGGTTCTGAGTCCCATCTCCCTTGCAAGGCCCACGAGCGGTATTGAGATGTGTCCCGCTCCGAAGATTATCAGAGTCGGCCGAGGCCCATGCACTTCGAAAAATACTTCAGCAGAAGACGGATTCGCATCGAGCGCGACCGTGCGAGAGGTCCGCTTCTGAATCAAATCGAGCGCCTTCAGGCGCGCCTCTTTATCTAATGCTGCATCGCCGAGAGTGCCTTTCATCTCTCCGTCTTCAAAGACGAGCATCTTCGACAAAACCCCTCCCTGACGGTCGGGGTACTGAAGGAGCGTTACCACAACCGCGCATTTGCCATTTTCCACCTCGGCGCGAATTGTCCGGTAGAGGTTCAAAAGGTTATCCTCAGAGCCGGTCAGGTCTAATGGTTCTATCATGACCTGTATGGTCCCTGCGCATGTGAACCCTCCTTCCCAGGCGTCCTCTTCGCCGAGGGCGACGGAAAGAAGGCGCGGTTCAGAGGAAGCGAGCGACTCTTCGGCCTCTTCGATCACTCGCGCATCGGCGCACCCGCCTATGGTCACGCCTCCGAGTATGCGGCCCGCTTCGCTCACCCACATCTTCGCGCCCTCTTTCTTAGGGCTTGTGCCGCGAGTCGCCACGAGCGTCGCCATCGCTACTCGTTTCTCGGTCTTTCCGAGCGTTTCGATCTGATCGAAGATTTCTTCCATAATCGATTCACAGTTTCAAGTGTTGCTCCAATGCGCGCAGGCTTGCGAGGTTATTGAGAGGCGCGAATACATCTATATGCGGAAGCGCCGCCTGCATGCCGCGAACGAGCGGTTGATAGTCCTGACCGCCGAGCAAGGGATTGAGCCATATAAGCTTGCCCGCGCGCCTCTTTATCGAGGCAAGCGAGGCGGCGAGTTCTTCCGTCTCGCCCGTGTCCCATCCGTCGCTCAGGATGATTACGATTGTGCGCTTATCGACAAACCTCGACCAGCCGGAATTGAAAGCCGTGAGGCTCCGACCTATGAGCGTTCCTCCCGACCAGCCGCGCACATTGGCCGTCAGGCGTTCGAGGGCCTCATCATAAGTCCGGTTCTTCAGGTGCGGGGTTATTCTTTCGAGCGATGTGCTGAAGACGAATGTCTCGACTCGCGCAAAGCTGTTTTGAAGCCCGTAGACGAATTGAAGAAGGAGCCGACTGTAAATATCCATCGAGCCCGACACGTCGCATATCACGACCAGCCGGGTCTTCTTCTGCTTGCGCCGTTTGAATGAGAGTTCGGCGAGTTCGCCTCCCAGACCGAGGGATTCGCGGAGCGTGCGGCGCAGATTGACTTTAGGGCCGCGCCTGACGGGTTTCCATCGGCGGCTTCTGTTGCGCGCAAGCCTGCGCGCGATTCTACGCGACAGTCGGGTGATCTCTTCAAGCTCATCACCGCTGAACAGACTGAAATCTTTTTCGGCGGCGCCTGGCGTATCGCTCGCGCCGGGTAACTTCACAGGTTCTGCGGCGCGCGATTTATCATTGCCCCAGTGTTCGAGAAAGAAGGCCAGACCTTTCTGTTTTTGCGGTTCCGTCCGCAGCCGCACCTTTGCGCTTGTGAGAGTTTCCTGCTCGATAAGCTTGCGCGGCTGCGAGCTTCCCGCAATCTGCCTCCAGAAATATTCGAAGATCTCTTCGAATACGGGGAAGTCCTCCACGCGCGACGTGAGAACGCTTCTCAAACTCAGGAACGTCTCCTGTCGGTCGCCCGTATCGATGAGGTTGAGCGCGGCGACCGCGTCTATCGCCTCGGAAGGCGTCACTGCGAGGCCGCGCGCCCTGAGCATCCTGCAAAACAGGACGGTGTTCGTGAGAAGACCTGCTTCGGTTATTGGCTCCGGCATAGTCGAGAATTCATCAGTGGTCAGTGGTCGGTTGTGCTTTCATCAATGCTTTGATTTAAAGCAACAACGGACGACGGACAAATTACGCATCACGCACGGGTGCGGGCGCTTGCGTGTTCGAGCCGTTGCCCTTTTGCTGAAGGCCCTTTCGAGCGCGTTCTATGGTATCGCTCCTCAATTCGTTTTCGTACTGCGCGTCGAATACGTAAGCCTTGATGATGATCTTTGTGAGAAGCTCGCTTCGGTACTCTTCGTCCACCTGTACCTCTATGGGTTTGTTGATGTAGACGTAAGGCGATATGGCTGCCGCCTCGAAGGCGACCTTTCGAGCTTCTTCTATTCGGATGTCGGCAGGCAAGAGCAACTCGGTCGTGACCTGACTCTCCATCGTGCCGGGATTCGTATTCGCTATGGGCTGACGCACCACCTCTGCATTGGGGATCACTACTATCGAACCGTCCGCGGCCTTCAATTGAAAAGCCCTCATCCCGATCCTGGTCACTTCGCCCGAGTGTCCGCCTATGCGGATTCGGTCGCCTAGCTGAAAAGGCTTTTCGAAGAGTATGGCTATTCCGCCCATAAGGTCTCTGAGCATTTGTTGAGAAGCGAAGATTACGGCGAGGGCGGCGACGGCCAGAAGCAGTATGACCGTCACGGATGAGTCGACGAATATCCCTGCTATGAT
This sequence comes from Blastocatellia bacterium, assembly GCA_022615215.1. GTDB lineage: Bacteria > Acidobacteriota > Blastocatellia > UBA7656 > UBA7656 > JAKEHD01. Next base: position 4,188 of record JAKEHD010000406.1, on the reverse strand, counting down.
GACGAGGGCGAAAAGCCACAATCCGAAGCTCACGAACGGTATGGCGCGGCGAAGCCAGCGCGCGCGGACTTTCCTTCGCGCGGCGATCCTCTCTAAAAGCAGTGAGATTATCTTATCGGTCAGATAAACGGCGAAGAGAACGATGATGGCGAGGATGATTTTCCAGAGCGAAAAGGCATTGGCGAATTTTTCTACTTCTGCGCGCACGACCTTTTTCAACTCTTCGAGCGTCGAATCGCCTTCCGGCTGCGGAGGCGCTTGCGGAGTCGGTTCCTGCGCCAGTCCCGGACGGGCCGAGGGCTGTGTCTGCGGCTCGGTGATTGGCTCCTGCGGTTGAGGCGGAGCGGTTTGCTGTGGCTGCGGTGCAGTCGGGGCGGACGGTTCGGGCTGAGACGGGAGAGGCGGCACCAGCTTGGTTTCCGGCGGTTTGGTCTCTTGTTGCGGCGGTGTGGCGGTCACTGCGGTCGCTTTCGTCGCGGGCGGCTTTGTTTCGCCCTCTTGCTTTTTGTCGGTCGGTTTTTTCTCTTCCTGAGACTCGGTCGGTTTTCCCTCCTCTTGCTTTTTGTCGGTCGGTTTTTTCTCCTCTTGCTTTTTTTCTTCCTGATGCTCGCGGGGTAAAATGAAATCCCCTCCCTCATGGTCGGGGTACTGAACTGGATCGGATTCCTGCTGCTGCGGGCGGTAGCTGACGGCTGACGGCTGACGGCTGATGGCTGATAGCTGATGGCTGAGAACAGTTCCCGCCGGGCAGCAGGCGATCAGAAATAGAATAGGCGATATGTGTTTCACGCGCTTCAGCCCTCGCTTCTTTAATGTACGATGTTCCTGGTCCGCAACTCCTTCGATAAGGGTATATAAATAACCCGGTTGACTGCAAACTGATACTGGCCGTCTTCGCCCGGCTCTTTGGTCAGCAGGTTTATATTCGCCAGATAGGTCAGCGTCGAGAGGCTCGACTTTTCATCCGTGCCGAATATCTGCGCGTGCTCTTCCGGGGTCAGCGTGCCGTGCTGGATTATCATGCTGAGGGTCAGGAGTTTTTCAATCTGCATATCCCAGAGGAAATCGAACCTCAAAGGTTGCAGAGGATTGATGACGAGAGTGTTCTCTTCGACCGAAGCTATGGACTTGAGCCAGTAGAATATCGCGGCGAGCGCGTTGCCTTCGGATGCTTCATTCAACTCCTCGAAGAACTCTTTCTTCGACATCTCGTGTTTCTCTTCATCCGATGCGCGGCGATATTTTTTTCTCTGCTCCATAACAGCGCCGGGCAGAAACTTCAGATCGAACCCGCTCACTTTATGGCGGGAGAGGATGAGTTGCTCTTGTTGGAGGGGCGTCAGGTTTTCCGTGTTGATCGCAAACGTGAAATAATCCGAGATGTTCAGCACTTCGTCGAGATAGAGCCAGGCGTACTTTCTCATCGAAAGCACCCAGAGCACCTGATTGCTCGTGTTTGCGATCAAGAGCAGCAGCCTTCTGAGCGCCTCGAATCCGCCGAGCGTTCTCAGGTAAAGATGATGTGCGTCTTCGAGCACGATTATGCTTCTTTGCGCCCGGTGGCCGAGTTGCGATTGGAGGTCTTCGAAATTGCGCGCACCCGGTATGCCGAGCATGTCCGAAAGCTCTCCGGCCAGTTCCGCCTCGTTTGTGATGGTCCGTATGAATACTCTTTTATGCGCCGGATACTCATCGAATACCTCTTTGAGGCAGGCGTTGATGAAGCTCGTCTTTCCGCTGCCGAGCTCTCCGATCACGGCTACGGCGCAGTGCATTCCCTGCTGCCAGCGGAGTTTTGCCGTCTCGACTATCTGCATCTCCTGATCGCGGGCTATGAGGAAATCTCCGGCTTCGAGCGGGGCTATGTCGAACAATCTCTGATAGATGAACGGGAGCTTTTCGATGACGCTGCGATTGAGCAGCGATTGATCGTATATGGCAAGTATCTCGGCGGGAGTGAATTGATGAAGCCCCAGCGAGAGCTTCAGGTCTTTGACCACCTCCTGGCTCAGAGGTCTGTATCTGAGGATCAACCTTCTATATATGCTTACCGCCCATCGCCAGACGCGGCCCAGGAAGAGGTAGCTTTGCGCCAGGGCCTGCCGCTGTTTCAGATGCACTTTTATATCGAACGAACTGCGCTTCAAAATCAACGTCTCAAGGTCTCTCATTCGATTGTCGACCTGCGCGATTATTTGCTCGTAGACCTGATCTTTCAGACGTATAACCTTTTCGGTGGTGGTTTCGAGTCTCACGTTGGCGCGCTCTATCCCTCCGAGGGCGAGTTCTCTCAGCCGGGCGACTTCATCTCGGTCGTCCACTATAATTCGACCACTGATTACACTGATAGCACTGATGGATGAATCTGTGGTTTCGGTGTTATCTGTGGTTAGATCGTTTCCTGACCCCCGCGTTCCCGTGTCTCCTTGTCTCCGCGTTTCGACTTGAATCAACTCTTCGAGTTCTTCAAGGCAAGCTTTCAGGTTGAAGCCGATGATCTGATGAACCTCCACCAACGCCTGAACGGTCTCATCGACCTGTTCGAACATTATGCGATTCACATTGGCGAGGTCGCGGGCTATTTCGGTCTCAAGGTAAGAGCGCGTGACTTCCTGAAGCGGAACGGTCTTCAACTCTATATCGGGCGGCGTCAGGCCGTCATCGCCGCCGGTTGTAAGCTCTTTCTCATCGAGGACGACGTAGCGGGCCGGAATATCGTCGGCAAGGGCTGCGAACCGCTGAAGCAGTATGTCTACGAACGCGTTAAGTTCGCGGCTTTCGCGCAGATGGTCGAGCTTGCTCACGCGAAGGTCGCTGATGAAGTCGGAGATAGAGTCTTTCTGGCGAGAGATTCCGTTCTTCAAATCCTCAAGCGAGTGGTTCGACGAAGATTTCTTTCTTGCGAACGCGCGCGAGATTTCCTGATGGCTCTCTTCGCATCGCTCTCTAGTAGAGCGAATGCCTGTGAGGAGTTTATCGTCTATGCTCTCCAAGACGCTAAAGACCGTTTCATTGACCGCGCGGCTGACGTTGTCCATGAGAATGACGACTTCGATGTGTTTGCCGTAAGCGCCCGCCATTCCCTTCAGGTACTTGTCCCATATATCGAATGCGCGGGCGATCTCTTTTTTGGCTTTTTCCCTCGCTTCATAAACGGTCGAATAGCGGAACCTTCGCGGGGGAAGTTCGAACGTCCCGGCCACAGAGAGGTCTCTCAGGAATGCCGAGTAGGTCTCTGATAGCGCGAACATCTTATGGCGCTCGATGTCTTTACCGTATTGCGCGAGGTCTGCCAGGGCCGCCTCGAAATCTTCTTCGAGTTCTTCGCGCATCTTTCCGACCGTCTCTTCTATTCGGAGGCCCGCGCTCACGCCTGGGCTACTGAATCGTTCGAGCAGAGAGATGCCTGTTTCGTAGTTTTCGTCGATCTGCCCATAGAGTATCCTGCTCTTCTTGAATGCGAAGAGCGGTTGAGCGCCGATGAGATTTGCCGCTCTGGCCGTAATAGGCGGCAGGGTGCCGCCGAAGTGATAACGGGCCAGCCTTCTGAAATCGACGGATCGTTTCATCTTCGAGCCGGACCCTAAGATTCTTCTGAGGAAACGGAGCCAGCGTTTGAGCAGCTTTCCGAGTCTCACATAGAAGCTGTCGTCAGAGGTGGGCTGGAAGCGGTCGGGTTCCTGTTCGACCGTTATATTTCCCTCGGCCGTTTCGCAGAGTCGGTCGACTTCGTTGAAGAACACACGAAGAGCCTCCTTCGACCGACTGGCCTCGCCCTCTGCCGTCTGCCGTATTATCTCCGTGAGCAACCAACGAGAATAAGAGGTCCGGCTCTCTCGAAATCTATCGATCATATCCGTTGCATCGGCGGATTCGAGGGCATAGCTCGCCAGTTTTTCAGTAGCTCTCAAATACTCCTCATGCATTCGGGTCAGAAGGGCCTGCCAGCGGGCCGTTTGCGGATCGATACAGGTTTCCTCGAAATCCTTTTCGAGGGCCAGGAGGTCTTCGCGAAGCTTGAGCGCGGCGCGGTTCAACTCGGGCGAAGCAAACAGCGGAGTCAGAAAAGAGATGCCGGGGAGCGCTTGTAAGGATGAAGGATGAGGGATGAAGGATGAATCGACTCTTTCACAACTACTTTCATCCTTCATCCTTCCGCCTTCATCCTTTCCGAATCGCTCCCTTGCT
>JAKEHD010000055.1 GCA_022615215.1 Blastocatellia bacterium | reverse complement strand
TTGCGGCGCACTCCAAATATGTTCTGCACTTGCGGAAAAACTTTCATTTTATCCCGCGCGCAGTATAAAGCAACTACGGACTACGGACCACTGACCACTGACAAATCATGCATCCCTGCTTACTGCCGAACAGCGGGCTTCTTATCTACGACCAGCCGGTGATCGAGATTCGCAACCCTCCATCCGGTCGCAAATACCATGCGTGTGATCCGCTCTATCTTCTCGAAATCGATCTTCTCTACGTCGTCGGTGGGGCGGTGATAGTCCTCATGCACGCCCGTGAAGTAGAAGATGATCGGAATGCCGTGCTTGGCATAGTGGTAATGGTCCGAACGGTAGTAAAACCTGGCCGGGTGGTTCTCGTCGTTATAGGTGTAGTCGAAGCGCAGACGAACCGTATCCTTGTTGGTCTGCTCGTTGATCTGGTGGAGTTCGGTCGAGAGCTTGTCCGCGCCTATCACATAAACGGAATCCTTGTCGGTCATCTCGCGATTGCTCGGTTTGGTGTCGCCTTCCGGCCGACTGCGGCCTATCATGTCTATGTTGAAATTGGCGACGAGCTTTTCGAGCGGCACCACAGGCTCATAGTCAGTGTTGAACTGCGACCCTAAAAGTCCCATCTCTTCTCCCGTGTGAAAGATGATGAGTACAGACCGCTTCGAGCGCGGTCCCGTAGCAAGGGCCTCGGCTATCTCAAGCACAGCCACCGTCCCCGAACCGTCGTCGTCCGCGCCGTTGAATACCTGACCGTTGCGGGTTTCGAGATGGTCATAGTGCGCGCTGAAGACCACGTATTGATCTTTGAGCGCGGGGTCCGCGCCTTCGAGTATACCGACGACGTTCTGGGCTACGGGCGTATCCTTCGCCGAGACGCTCATCTTCAACTCTACGGTGCCGGGGATCGTCGCAGGCTTCAGGAGATTACCCGACGATTCCGCGAGATAAGCTTCTGCTTTGCCCATCGCTTCAGCTAGGGCTTTCACGAGCGGCGGCCCTGCCATAAAGGTTGGGAAGTCTTTTCCCGCTGTGGAAGAGGGCGGAGGGAGACCCGCTCTTTCACGGCCTATAAAACGTTTGATCTGCTCCCACTGATGCAAAAACCGAGGGGCGATAATTATCATCCCCGCAGCGCCGTGCGCTATGGCGGCCTTCTCGCCTTGCTCGTGCTCTTCGAGTTTTACATCCTGTAGAGATTCCGGCACGCCGAGCAAGAGGACCACGACCTTGCCTTTAACGTCGAGACCGCTGTAGTCGTCGTGTTTGTTCGCAGGCGAAGATATTCCGTAACCGACGAATACCAATCCTCCGCTCACGTTCGCACCGACGGGCGACTGGGAGGCGAAATCTTCCGCGTACTTGAACTCTTTTTTATCCGCGCCCGTGTTGAGCGTTATGCCCGTCTGATCGGTGTGTACTGTGCGCGTGCCTATGGGCACTTTTTGAAAAAAGGAGCCGTCGCGGGCCGCGCCCTTGTAGCCATAATACTCCAGTTGCGACGCCAGATAGCGCGCGGCAACCGCGCTCGACGAACTCAGAGTGTAACGGCCGCCGAGTTCGTCTGAGGCGAGGAAGCTCAAATGCTTTTTGAGATCGCGCACGGTGATGCTCGCCGTAGCTTCGGATGAAGGAAGCGGCATATTGCCGGCGCTTGCGACCGAAACCACACTGAGGGCCGCCAGCATCACAAGCGCCAGCCCTCTCCTCGATAAATGAATCTTCTTCATAAAATGCTCCTTTATCCGACCACAGATAACACAGACAGCACGGAAAGAAAAATCGGTGTTATCAGTGTAATCAGTGGTTCGGAACTTTTATAGTTTTCCGATCACCTTCCCGCGCTCGTCTACAGGCCCTGCGACTACCGTCGTCATGGCATCGGGGTCGAGGTACTCGCGCGCCACACGCGCGACATCTTCGATGGTGACGGCGCGTATCCACTGAGGGTACTTCTCCGGGTAATCGTAACCGAGACCGTAAATTTCCGAGTCGACGAGAAACCTGGCTATCTGCGCGTTGGTCTGAAAGTCGAATACGAAATGTCCCGTGAGATACGCCTTCGCAGTTTCAAGCTCTTCCGAGTCGACAGGCTCTCTGACTATGCGCTCTATCTCGCTTCGCAATCCCGAAATCGCCTTGTCGAGATTCTCAGGCGAAGTGCCTATGTAGGCGACGAAGCGGCCGGGGTCTACTGCCGCGCTCGCAGTGATGTTGCTGTAGGTCGAATAAGCGAGTCCCTGCTGGTCGCGCAGTATGCGGGGGATGCGCGATGTGAATCCGGGGCTTGAGCCGAGTATCGTGTCCAGGACGAGCAGCGAGTAATAATCCTTATTCGTTCTCTCGATGCCGACGTGTCCTATGAGGATGTTGACCTGCTCTTTCGGGGCGTGGACGAACTTCTCGACGGCTGCGGTCTGGCGCGCGGGGCGCGGCGGTTCCACGCAAGCCGTGCCCTCGGCCCTTTTCCAGTTGCCGAACAGATGCTCGGCCTTCTCTTTCACCTCGGCTGCGTCACAATCGCCCACTATCACGAGCAAAGTCCGGTCAGGAACATAGTAATGATTATAGAAGTCGACCATATCCTCGCGCTTCAGGTTCTTTACGGTCTCTTCATAACCTATCGAGGGGCGGTGTTGCGGATGGCCACGGAAGACTATTTCGTTGAAAACGTCCGATGCCAGCGCTCGCGGCGAATCGAGTCGGCTTTTGATCTGAGCGGCGCGGCGCTCGATATGCTGTCGGACTTTCTCCTCGGGAAAAGTCGCATTCATCAACAGGTCGGCCGTCACGTCGAGACCGAGCCATAAGTCTTGCGAGAGAAACGCCGCTCGGACGCCGCTCTCCTGGTAATCGCCGAAAGACGCCAATCGTCCGCCTACGGCTTCCACGGTTTCTGCTATTTGCTCTGCGCTGCGACCGGCGGTCCCTTCGGCTATCAACTCTCCCGCGAGCGAAGCAAGGCCGGCTTTATCATCGGTCTCAAATCGGGAGCCTGTGCGCACAGCCGCGCGGATAGAGACAGAGGGCATCGAGTGGTTCTCTGAAATCAGCAGCACCAATCCGTTCGGCAGTTCGACGCGCTCGACCTGAAAGAACTCTTTATCCAACTGAGACTGCGCGGTGCGCTTATCATTCGAAGTCGAATAGCCCGCGCTCACACCTGGGCTACCGATGTCATTGCCCGCGCCATCGCCTGCAAGCGATGGGTCAGAGGATTCCTGCTCTGTTCGGATTTGTGGAGGTTGATCGTGGCCCGTGCGGAATCGCACGCCTAAGGCCGCGCTGTCCGGCGTAGAAGCCTCGGAGAGCGAACCCGAAATTTCAAGGCTCGAATCCGACTCTTCGCGACTGTCTATCAGATAGCCGACCGTCCGATTCTCTTCGGTGAAATACTTACGAGCCACGCGGGCGACCTCGGTCGCCTCGACTGCGCGTATGCGGTCGAGCAAGGTATCGAGATACTTATAGCCGCGCGAGTCTTCAGGTATTGCCGTGTCGAAGGCTATGGTCTCGTACTGGCCGAGCAGCAGGGCCTGTTCGAGCGGCTCCTGATTGCCGAGCACGAGGCTGGCTTCGATCTGCCGCTTTGCCTTTTCAAGTTCGGTCTCAGGCACAGCGTCCTTTTTCAGCCGGTCTATCTCTTCGTAGATGGCTCGCTCGACCGTCTTCAACTCGGAGCCGGGTTTCAACTCGGCCTTGATGTAAAAGAGCGGCGGGTCTATGTGATCGTGATAATGAGCCTTTGCAAATGTGACCGATTGATCGCCCTCGACGAGTCGCCTGTAGAGGCGCGAAGCCTTCCCTGTGGAGAGAAGGGTCTCTAAAACTTGCAGGGCGTAATTATCCGCGCTTCCGACCGCAGGCACGTGATAGCCGATAAGCATTCGCTCGACCGGGGTCTCTTTCTTCACGACGACGCGCTTTTCACCCTTCTGAGGCGGCTCGGATATTTTAAGAGGAGAGATTTCCGGTCCCGAAGGTATAGAGCCGAACAGGCGGGTTACTTTCTCAATGACCTCTTCGGAGTCGAAGTCTCCTACGAGCACAAGGGTTGCATTTCGCGGATGATACCATTTGTCATAATAGGCTTTCATGTCCGCTGACGAGGCGGCTTCGAGGTCTTCGAGCCATCCGACCGTAGGCCAGTGATAGGGGTGCTGGCGAAAGGCAGTGGCCCACACTTCGTTTTCGAGCGCCTCCCAGGGACCGTCAAGCCCTATGCGCAATTCTTCCTCGACCACTCTCTTTTCGGATTCGAATTCTTCATCGGCGAACGTCGTGTGGCGCATGCGATTGGCTTCGATTTCGAGCGCGGTCTGCCAGCGGTCTGAGGCGAAAGTGAAGTAGTATGCCGTGAAGTCGAGCCAGGTGAAAGCGTTGTTGGCCCCTCCGTTTCGAACCGTTATCAGGTCTATTTCGCCCTTCTTGTAGCGGTCGGTGCCCTTGAACAACATGTGTTCGAGAAAGTGAGACTTTCCCGTCTGCGCAAGCTCTTCGTTGCGCGACCCGACGCGATACCAGACCATTGAGGCGACCACCGGACGGTCGTGCATCTCTTTCGTGAGCACAGTAAGCCCGTTCGTGAGAACATACCTCTTTACATTGCGAGTGATGAAAGAGCGGGCGTGAGTTTGAGTCTCTAAATCTCGGTCAGAAGTCATTTTAAATATAGCCATAAGCTCTCGGCGCAGAGGGCGAAAAGGCCGATCCTTCTTATTACAAATATTATTACAACAGGCGCTGTCGGAAAGCACCCGGTTCTTCAAAAGCAAGATTGAAAATTGTAGAGGTCCGGGAGAAAGGCTGTCAAACCGCCGCTCAGGTGTCGATGAGCGCGCCTCTTCTCTTCAACCGACTGCGCGAGGGCATTTACAAACGAACGCGAATCCAGAAATCGGGATGATATTTGTAATAACCGACGACGCAGATCGCAAAGCGACCCGCGGGCCTGCCAGTGCCGGAAACTCTCGACAGGGCTTGATTTCCGACCCTTCGGCGTAGATACTTGTGCGTGCCTGCAAATACTGGAAGCCTGAGAAGTAAGTAGTTGCGCTTAAAGATTTCTTTCTTATAAAGATTTCTTTCTTAGCCCTGTTCACCGGAGGAAAGATGAGAGTTGAATCTGTTTGCGGAGTCATCTTCACCACCGAAAGATTGGACGAAATGGTCGGCTTTTACAGGGACGTTTTAGGGCTTGCGCTCGAACCCGAAGAACACGGCGGACTGGACAGGCATTATGGAGTGAATATGGGAAGTCTTCATTTCGCCATACATCCTTTATCGAGTTTCGATGAGACGAAAGCGGGCAATGCAAGCGCGAAAGTAGCATTTCAGGTTGATTCGTTGAGCGAATATGTCGCAAGATTAGAAGCTCACGGATATAAACCCGTCCGTGAGCCGCACGACGAGGGGTTCGGACCCGTAGCTTCATTCAGAGACCCGGACGGGAATTTGATCGAACTGGTCGAACTCAGTTTCGATTTTTAATTGAAAACCGAGATCGGCGGAGAAAGTATTATGCGATTCGAATCCGCCGATCCGAGAGCGAGCCGCCGCAGGCGATTACGGGCGGTCTGAAATTATAAGCCAACTGAAGATGCCTGGAATCTGCGGCCCGATAGGTGACAAATGACTAAGGCAGAACTCGTAGAAGAAGTGGCCCGCGCGGCGGAACTCAACAAGCGCGATGCTGAAGTGATCGTCGAAACGGTCTTCGACTCGATAATCGGCGCGCTTCACAGGGGCGAGAAAGTGGAACTCCGGGGCTTCGGCAGTTTTCGCACGCGCGAACGAGGGCCTCGCATCGGGCGCAATCCCAAGACGGGCGAACCCGTAGATGTTCCCGCCAAGCGCGTGCCCTATTTCAAACCGGGCAAGGAGCTTAAAGAGTTCTTCACCGACAAGCCCGAAGTCGAGGCCCAGGCGGCTGCGCCCGAAAGCGCCGAAAGCGCCGCATCAGGCGAAAGCTCTTCGGAAGCCGATGCCTCTGAAAGCTCAGGGAGCGTTAGCTCAGGTTTCGGACGAACGGATTAGCCCGGCGGGACGAAGGAAGACTTTTTTCATCAGGCGGACGATGAATTATGAATGACGAGACGGCCTTCGATTCGCAGCTCGCCATTCATAATTCATCGCTCTCTCAATCGCCGGTATCGGGGCGGCCCTCGGCGTCAGGATTGCAGATAAGACCGGAGCCGAATGCAAATCAAACCGCTATCATCGGGGCTGGATGGCGGCGGCCTTTGCTCGCGCATCACCCCGGCTTTGTGATCGCGCCCCTGTCATTTCGCGCGCACTTCAAACCGCATTCTTCGTATTTCCGGCCAAACAGAGGAAGAGCGGCGGCAAATCGATTTGCCGCCGCTCTTCGTTTTAAAAGGAGGCGGCCTGTCGGCTTGTGCCTGGGGGAAACTAAAGCAAGCCGACAGCTCCGCCACCGCCGTTTGACTATTCAACATCCGACGAATCGTTGAATAGAACCGTCAACTCGACGCCGTCAGGCCCGAACCGGAACCGGCGCGTCCCCGCCTTAATCCGGGACCGATGCCGTGACGCAGTATGATGACTTCTCGCTTCGTAAGGATAAAGATTGCGAGCGTCCATAACCCCCGAACCCGGATTACACGGTCGAGGAAGAGATTCGCAGAATCCCTGGCGTGTGAGGATTAGATAAACCGGCGAAGAATCTCAATCGCAGGTTTTCAAAACATCGGTCAGCGGATTTCAGCAACCGGAAAAGTTCCGCCAGGTTCCAATAACGCTCTACAGCGATGCCAGACCGATAGCAAATCCGGTCTCTCATCAGATCACTCTGCAATGCGCCCTTCAGCAATGATAGCCAACCTCTCCGGCCCGAACTTCCCGGCTTCCCCTCCATACGTCCGGGCCTTATCGGGCAGAATTTTCAGCAATCGCGTAGGCAGAGCTATCGGCTGATTGGCACACTCCCACCTTCTTCTTTATTTTCCCCAGGCTTGAAATGGACTCTATATGAGACCGTCTTTTCTTATCTCGTTCCCCTGGCTGCTGCACCACGATTTGTATCAGAATCGATTCTAAATGTCAACGAGTATTCGTGCCTGTTTCGTCCGTAGTCCGTGGCAGAGTCGGAGATCTCGGAGATTCATAAGATCGCTGCGACGACGCGCCGCCGATTGAAAGCGGCCGCTTTCAATCGAAAGATCTATCGTCGTTTAAAAATCTGTAACACCGCTCTGATAAATTCTGCCTCTCGGCAGATCACTCTTGCGTGTGCGTAACATGACTTTTACATGAGATCAGGCAATGCGTAAGTCCTCCCGCATATATGACCGCAGATTTTTTCATCTCTCAGTCCCCGCTGATGGCGATGGCTTTCCACCGGTCTTTGATCTTGGAAACTGTTATGACCAGATAGCCGCTCCCATTTTTTAACTCGTACTCGATAGTATCGGACGCGCTGTTTCGCCATAAGACGATCCAGCCTTTATCGTCATTGCGAGCAAAGCCTCGGGCTATGCGGGCATCGAGCGACCCATCTATCACAGAGCGTGCTCGCGCGTCCACCAGGCGCTTTTCCAGGGCGTCGGCCACCGCGTAAAAGACTGTGTACCGGTCGTTGCTCCACAGGCGAGACCTCTCCGCGTAGCGCCCGTTCTTCCAGGAAAGAGTGACCTGCTGATATGCGTGGTCGCAGGCGTCGCATTCGTCGACTATGGCGCGCGATGAGACGGGTTCGCGCACTAAGATGTTCACGTTCGCTTCGTCGAATCTCACTTCGGCCTGCCGCTTGACCGCGCCCGATGAATAAGCGCCCGGAAGCAATCGTCTCGTCGCGTCGAGAAACTGACCGCTCTCATACCTGAGCGCCGATATGCGCCCTGCGTCTCTCGACCTTCCTATCCCTGCCATCACCACGTACTCGTGCTTATCGTCGGCGACTATTCGCAGGTCCGGCCTGCCCCCCTGGAAGCGGCCCAGAACGTCTCCGGGCAACAACTCCATCAATTGACTGCGCGTTATCTCGGCAATCGAAGCGGGAGGTTTCGGCTCTTCAACAGAGGGAGTTTCCGGCTCCCTGACCCCAGCGGCCTTGACGGTCTCGACCGCCGCAGGCATTGCATTGGGTGTAGCGGCGGGACGGTCCTCCGGTTTCCTCGAAGAGTAAACCGCCAGAGCGCCGCCTATCGAGGCGACCATCAACAGAGCGAAGACCAGAAGCTTGCGCCCCTTTGCGCGCGGCGCTCTGCTGTAAAGATCGCTATGGTATGACGGCAACGGCTGCGGTTCCGTGCCTGCGCTTCGATCAGCCGGGCGCAGCGCCGTTCCGTCGAACATGCAATATGACAGATCGTCTTCGAAATCTTCCCAGCAAGTAGGACATAGTCTCATCGCCAATCCCCCTTGAGGGCCGGTGATAATCACTCAACGCCCGTCGGACGAATGAGTCGGTCAGGCTCTGAGTGATGATTTGAGTGTGGGAGCCGGTAAAGGCGACGCGATGATTCTATCAATTTTCAAGGACTGTTTCGAGACTCTTTTTTTCAAGGGCGATTATTCAGGCTGCTCGCGGTTTATTCGTTTATTCGCCGATAAAAGCGGGCATCGCCGCTTGGCTGCTTTTTTTTCCCGCGACCGCTGTAGTAGGATAAACGTCTTGACAGTCGATAAGGAGCCGGGAGTGAATATGGATCAAACATATATCAGAGATGTATCCGAGCACGTAGGCGAAGAGATAACCATAAAGGGCTGGCTTTATAATCAGCGGTCGAGCGGCAAGCTGATCTTTCCGCAGATACGCGACGGTTCGGGCATAATACAGGGAGTCGTCTTCAAGAAGAACGTGCCCGAACGTGTGTGGACCGATTTCGAGGGCCTCACTCAGGAGTCTTCCATAATCGTGCGGGGCAGAGTCCGCGCAGACGAGCGCGCGCCCGGAGGCTACGAGCTCGATGTGAGCGATGTCGAAGTATTGCAGACGGCCGAAGCTTACCCAATCACCCCTAAAGAGCACGGCGTAGAGTTTTTGATGGACCATCGCCACCTCTGGCTCCGCTCGCGCCGTCAGCATGCCATTCTCACGGTTCGCGCCGAAGTTATACGCGCCGTGCGCGATTACTTCGACTCGAACGGATTCCTGCTGATGGACACGCCCATCTTCACTCCCGCCGCATGCGAAGGCACGACGACACTCTTCAGCGTCGATTACTTCGAGGACACTACGGCCTATCTCGCGCAATCGGGCCAACTCTATAACGAAGCCACAGCCGCTGCATTCGGCAAGGTCTACTGTTTCGGCCCGACCTTCCGCGCCGAAAAGTCGAAGACCCGCAGGCATCTGACCGAATTCTGGATGGTCGAGCCGGAGGTGGCTTATGCGGACCTCGACGACATTATGGAACTGGCCGAAGACTTTATAACCTTCATAGTCCATCGCGTGTTGGAGAACCGGCGCAAGGAGCTTGACGAGATGGAGCGCGACATTTCGCGCCTTGAAAAGATCGAGCCGCCTTTTCCTCGCCTTCAATACGACGACGCCGTGCGGATGCTCCAGGAGGGACATGAGAAAGGTGAACTCGAATCGCAATTCGAGTGGGGCGGGGATTTCGGTTCGCCCGACGAGACTTATCTTTCGAACCGATTCGACCGACCCGTGATGGTGCATCGCTATCCGGCGGCGGTCAAGGCTTTTTACATGAAACCCGACCCTGAGCGCGCCGAGCTTGCACTATGCGTGGACGTGCTCGCGCCCGAAGGCTACGGCGAGGTTATAGGAGGCGGCCAGCGCGCCGACGACCTCGCATACCTGCTCAAGCAGATACACGAGCACGGCTTGCCCGAAGATGCGTTCGACTGGTATCTGGACCTGCGCAAGTACGGCACATTCCCGCACGGAGGATTCGGGATGGGCATAGAGCGATGCATGGCCTGGTTGTGCGGCATAGAGCATATACGCGAAACGATTCCCTTCCCGCGAATGCTCTACCGGCTGAAGCCCTGAACGGCACGTGTCAGTAGCCCGACCGTAAGGGAGGGTTTTAGAATAACCCCCCGAGACCTTACATAAGGTCCGATTCAGATTCGAAATGGATTTCGCTTTCGAAGAAAAAAGAATAGAGGGTTTGCTCGAAACCGGCTGGCAGAGTTTCGTCGCCGATGATTACGAAACGGCTCTGCGCGAAGTCGAGACCGTGCTCCTGATCGATGGCGAAAACCCTCTTGCCAACAGCCTGGCCGCCGCCTGCCTATTCAGGCTGGGGCGCGTGGCCGAGGCCGAACCTCTTGCGAGAAACGGCGTGCGGCTGGCCCCGCAGGCGGCGCTCTCGCATGTCTTTCTGGCCGAGGTGTTGCTGGCCGGTGAGCGATACGAAGAGGCCGAATCGGAGTTGTGGGAAGCCGTAGCCGCAGAGCCTTACAGCGCAAACCTGCACATAGAGCTTGGCCGCTTTCTGCTCACGCGCGGCCAACACACGGAAGCGCGCAATCGCGCCGAGCGCGCAATCGAGCTTTCGCCCGAAAATGTAGAAGCGCATCTGCTGATGGGCTATTGCCTCGGTCGTATGCAGGAGTTCGAAGAAGCCGAACGCGCGCTCAAGCGCGCTCAAAAGCTCCGCCCCGATGATGATCGTGCTCTCGCACATCGAGGCATGCTCTGTCTGGCCCAGGCTTATCTCCTGATAAAATCGCCTGAAGACAAAGCCGACTACATGCGCGCCGCTTACCGTTTAGAGCGCGCTCAGGAATTCTTGAGCCGGGCCGTCGAGATCAATCCGGCCAATCAAGGGGCGAAGGAAAACCTCGAAGCCGCAAGCAAAGCCTTCGAGCAGGCAAAGAAGCTGCTCGATGCGAAGCCGTTTTCGGATTGGTGGGCGGTCGCAGGCGCGGTGACAGGGATGTGCCTTGCGTTCTTCCTGAGCAGGCTGTTATTCGGCGGAGAGGAATCGGTTTCGAGCACTATTATTTCATCGCTGATTGCGGCGATTCCGACGGGGCTGGGGCTTGCTCTCTATTTCGCGCGGAACGCCAGAAGGAAGGCCGCCGACAAAGAGAGCCGCTTGTCGCTCTTTCAAGCGATTGATCGCAGCGATGCGAAACCGAGATTCGAAGTGAAAGACGATGCGGATGAGAAGAGGTGAATATGTTCGACAAATATAAACGCCCTTACAGCCCATCGCCGGGTCTTGTGTGAGGCTGAACGCATGACAGAAGAGAAAGCTCCCAAGATGATAACGGTGTTCGGCGGCTCGCGGTGCGGTCCCGAATCGGAAGAATACAAAGAGGCGCTGGCGCTCGGACGCCTCCTGGTAGAGGCGGGATTCTCCGTCTGCTCAGGCGGATACGCGGGCGTTATGGAAGCCATCAGCCGAGGGGCGCACGAGGCCGACGGGCACGTCACAGGATTTACGATGACGCAATTCAGGGCGGAGCCTAACCCTTATTTGAAAAAGATAGTTCCGAGCGAGGATTTCTACGCGCGGCTTCAGAAGCTGATACGCCAATCGGCCGGGTATGTCGCCTTGCGCGGCGGGATGGGAACGATGACGGAAATCTGCCTCGTGTGGAACAAGCTCGTGACAGGAGTGCTCGCGGGCCGTCCGCTCATACTCGTGGGCGAAAGCTGGTTTAAGGCCATCGAGTGCCTGCGAGAGCATCTGGTCATATCGGATGCAGACATGGCACACTTGTCGTTTGCAGCCACAGCCAGTGAAGCAGTGGAATTATTGAAGCGGCGAGCGAGTTGATCTCAGCGTTCATAGAGGCGCAATTCATCTAAAACGAAAAATGAGGAGAAAGAGAATATGGCAAAGAGCAAAACCAAAACGCAGGCAAGCAAAGCGA
Organism: Blastocatellia bacterium; assembly: GCA_022615215.1. Lineage (GTDB taxonomy): Bacteria > Acidobacteriota > Blastocatellia > UBA7656 > UBA7656 > JAKEHD01. The sequence continues at coordinate 587 of JAKEHD010000055.1, read as the reverse complement.
AAGCGGGCAAAAAGACTGCTGCCCCCAAGCAAGCTGCCAACCCCAGGACCAAGAAAGCGGGCAAGAAGACCGCCGCCCCCAAGCAAGCCGCCAAACCCAGAACCAAAACGGCAAACATCGGAACCGCTGAGACAAGCCCCAGGTCGAAGGCTGCGGCCCCCGTCTCATCCGATATACGCCACGTCTACAGGGATTCTCTGCTTGGCCGATATCTCGACAAGCAAAGGAGCGCGCCTGCCGTAAAACCCAGGAAGTAAGCCGCAAATAAAACCGAGCAAAGCCAAGGGCGGACCCGCAGAAGTAAAGATATCTTTGGGTCCGCCCTTAGCTTTTATACTGCGCGCGGGGCAAAATGAAAGTTTTGAGCCGCAGATACCATCGGCTTTCGCCCGTTGTGAGTTTCAGTTTTTGCCTGACTTTCTCGGCGAGGAGACCATCACGAGGAAAAGTTTCATCCTCTACCGCGCGCAGTATAATGCCAGGGCAGTTGCAAAGTAGGTTGACAAAGAGAAATGCCTTGCCTGGGAGCGCATAAAGATTTCTTTCTTCGGCATCCTGCCTGCATGCCTTGCAGAGATGTCGTTTTT
>JAKEHD010000054.1 GCA_022615215.1 Blastocatellia bacterium | reverse complement strand
TAGGTTGCGGCGCTGAAAAAGGTTCATTTTATCCCGCGCGTAGTATATATCTCCGCTCAAAATTGTCATTTCATCCCGCGCGCAGTATAACTCCTGCACAATCCTTCTGCCATCTCGATTCGCTCAGGTCGAAGGTCGGTGTCAGTCTCAAGTCGAAGGTCTTCCGCGTCGTTGGTCGTTCCCCGACGAGCCGGGACTACCCTTTTGACTTTCAGACTTTCGACTTTCGACTTATAAGCCGACTTTCGACTTACACGCCATCAGGTTTAGGCTTCTCCTTCTTCTGCTTCTCAGGCTTGCGTCTGAGAGCGTCCTCCGGTTTGGCTTGATGCTGTGAATGGTCCTCCGGCTTGAGTTTGCTTGCCTCCCCATTCGGCTTATGCCCGGAATGATCTTCCTGCTCAGGCTTAGGGGCGACATAAAGATTTCTTTCTTGTGTCGGGCCCGGCTGGCGTCCCGAACGATCCACCTGAGGCGCTTTCTTGCTCCCGGACGGAGCGCCGCCGCCATGATTCATTCCGGGCATGCCCATTCCGCCCGCAGCCGATTTCAGCTTGCTTTCGGAATCGATCAGGAAGTTGGCCGAGGTCACCACTCGCTCGCCGGGCTTCAGTCCCGCAAGCACGATGACCTGATCGTCCACTTTCGCGCCCAGTTGAACCTTGCGCGGCTCGAAATAGCCGCCTTCGTGAGAGATGAATACTAATTGTTCCGAGCCGGAATCGAGAATCGCTTCTTGAGGAACGACTACTCTCTTTCCGTAATCGATCTTGAATTCGATGTTGGCGTACATATCCGGCTTGAGCGCGAAACCCGGATTTGGAAACTCCAGCCGCACTTTCAGCGTCCTCGTCATGTTGTCAACCTGCGGATAGATGTAAGTGACTTTGCCTCTGAACGCGCGCCCCGGATAGTAGGAGAGCGTCATAGCCGCCTCTTGTCCGACCTGTATCTCAGGCGCTTCATACTCGTATATATCCGCTATGGCCCAGATGGTTGAAAGGTCCGCGATTGAGTAAAGCTCGGTTTCCGGCGTGACGCGCTGCCTGGGATAGGCGCTGCGCGCCAGCACGAAACCATCGGTCGGAGCGTAAAGCTTCAGCGATCTGGTCGGTTTGCCGGTTCTTTCCAGTTCTTTAATTTGCTCTTCGGTTACGTCCCACAACTCAAGCCGTCGCCGCGCCGATTCGTATAAAGACTCGGAGCCGACGACCGCCTCTTTGAACGGGCTTTCGCTTAACTCATCGCGCCCTCTGCGAGCCAGCAGGAATTCCTGTTGGGTCTGTAACAGTTCAGGGCTGTATATGCTGATGAGCGGCTGCCCCTTCTCGACGAGCTTTCCTGTGAAATCGACGTAAACATCTTCGACCCATCCTTCGATCTTTGTATGGATGCGAACAATCTTCGTCTCGTCATAAGCCAGCCGCGCCACGGCCCGCAGAGTCTTCGACACGGGCATGTAAGCGGCTTCGCCATACTTCACGCCGATCAGTTGCTGTTTTTCAGGGCTGATCTGGAAAGCTTCTTCGGGCAGGTTCGCTCGATGGTCGCCCCCCTCGTAAACCGGAACAAGGTCCATCCCGCAATCGGGCGCTTTGCCGGGCTTGTCGGATTTGTATGCCGGGTGCATAGGGTCTTGCCAATAAAGAACCTTCAGTTTGGCGCCGGTTCCTGGCTGCTCGCCTGAATCGGCTGACTCTGCATCGACCTTGAACAAGAAATCTCTTTTCGCGTAGCCGACGGCGACAAGAGCTATCAGCAAAACGGTCAGGAGCGCCCTCACCACATACCTTTTCTTCTTCGATTTTTTCGGCGCGTTTTCCGGCGTCTCGATATTCGTTTCGCCAGCCGCCGCCTGATCCTCGGCCTTCTGCTCCGGATGGCGCTCGGCATAAAGATTTCTTTCTTGTTCGCTCCGGGGTTCATCATAAAGATTTCTTTCTTGTTTCGGCTGACTCTCGCCGTTATTGCTTGCTACCTGTGATTTGATCTCTTCAGTCATTTCTAATACCTCCTGGAGAATGAGAGTCATTGTCTCAGGCTCACGCCCACAAGCGGCTCAAGCGCCCCCACCGCTCTCTCCACATTGCTGACCTGTTCGTAATAATTGAGCTCGTAGTTGAGCAGCGTAACGAGGTTGTCGAGCAGCGTCAGAAAGTCGACGCCTCCGACTTCGTACCCTGAAATGGCAGATTCGAGCGAAAGCGATGACTGCGGGATGATCGTGGTCCCGTACAGGCTCGCAAGTTTCTGCGCGGTCGTCGCGGCCAGGTATTTGTCTTTGATCCTGAAAAACAAGAGCGTGGTAAGGTTCTCCAGGCGCTTCTGCTCTGTGGCCTTGCCGGCCGCAGCCTCGGCGACAGCCGGGCGCTGCTTCTTCCAGAAGTAGAGCGGTATATTTATGCCCACGCTCAACCCGTACATCTCAGGCATGTTCGGGCGATTCTGATATGCGAATTTCACATTGAAGTCAGGATAGAACTCTTTCTCGGCAAGCTCGACACTGTACTGCTCGCGGTCGATGCGGCGGCGCTGCGCTTTGAGGGCCGGGTAATAGGCGAGAGCGAGTTCGTTCAACTCCGCGAGAGTTTGCGTTAGAGGCTGCGGCCTTATCTCCTCAGGCTTTTCAATGGGCCATTCCGTGTCGCGATAAAGCAAGCTGTTGATGCGCGCAACGGCCGTCTGCCTGCGCTGCTCAAGCACCGTCAGTTGATCTATGAGCTTTGAGATCTCGACTTGAGCTTTCAAAACGTCCTGCTGAATGCCCTTGCCAACCGCGTAGCGCGCTTCGGCGATACGGGCGAACTTTTCCAACAGATCCTTGTTCTTCGTAACGGTCTCAATCGCTTTGACGAGATAGCAAAGCTCGAAGTAAGCGTCCTTGACTTCGGCAACGACGTTCAATCGCGCCTGCTCGTACATCCACCATTCGCTCTCGGCAGACATCTCGGCCACACGGCCTTTCAGCGAGAGCTTGCCGGGGAAGGGTATCTCTTGAGTCAAACCGAGCATGCGGGCGCTTGATGGGTCTCCGACCTGTATGTCATAAGGCGGAATCGGGATGATGTTCCCCATGTAGCCGAACTCCAGCATGGGGTCGGGCAGCGCCTTTGCCTGTGGGATGCGCGCGCGCACACGATCGAAGTTGCGCTGCATGGATTTGATTTCAGGGTTTTGATCTAGCGCCTGCTCGATCAGATAACCTAGCATCCCTTCAGGTTTCGCGGGTCGTTCGGTCACGCCATAAAGATTTCTTTCTTGATAAAGATTTCTATCTTGTGTCTTGCTCTCACTGCCTGCTACGGATTCGATAGCCGATTGCGCGCGGGCCTGCTGTGCGAGGGCGTTCCAATTTCCAATAGACAGGGTTGCCAGTCCGCACGCTATAAAGATTTTTGCTCGTCTGAGTCTCATCGAAACTCCTCCGGTTCCAAAGGTCTTCAAATGAAGACCTTTTTCCTCAAGTCGTTCAGTTATTCCCCGAGTTTGTATCCACTGCGATACACGACCCCGTACGGAAAACTCACAAAGAGATAAAACTTGAAAAGTAGCGCGTCGAGACGGAGGATTAGATCAGAAGAGAAGACAAGGCTATATAAAGCGGGCGCGAGCGCGGATTACGGAGAAACCCATCTATAGCGGCAGATGCCACAGTCACCGGCGCATCGAGACAGGAGGGCGGCAGAGCGCCTTTCACCGGATCCGGTCTCTGAAACGAACCCGTAACAACCGCCGCCTCGGCACCTTGCCGTCCATGACAGCACGAAAGCGAGTTCGGCACTGTCTGGTTGCCGCGCATATCAGAGACGATAGCTCCTGTATGCAACCCCCCAGCATTAGAAAGAGCGCCGGATTCACCATGCGTTTCAGCAGAGGATGCGCAGTGGTGCTCACATTGGCAAGAATCAGCCCCTGATTGCGGCGGCCCGCAAAAACACAAGATCGCGGCCCCGGATATTTGGGCAGACAGGAGCGAAACCGCTGCGGCTAAAAGCAACGTCCACCGAATGGACTTGCTGAAACTTCTTTTAGTTGTGCGGTCCCTTTTCATATCACCCTTGTCACGGCCCGTATCAAGCCGGATATTTCAAATTTGCTGCCGACCTCGAATTCGTGGGGGCAGCTTGAGCCGAATTATACAAGCCCGCTACCTGAGCAGCTATGACCGGAATCACAGCCTGTCGTGATCGCCGTCACCTGTTTTAATCGCGCTCCATCATCTCTGAGCAATTGGCATTCCATCATCGAGACGGCGCAAAAGCGGCGTTAAAAACCCGCAAAGGTGCGCGGGTTGCGAAGAATTATACAACGGTCTGAGTGTATTTCCCCAACCTGGAATATCGCTTTACCTTTGCGCCGGAAGCTTGCCAGGCCGATTTCTGCAATTCACACGGCTCATAGTGGATGCTTCCTGTGCAAAGTCAGGCTTCGGAAGATATGAGCGAGACCCGATGATTTAGCGCGCTTCAATAGGCGTTCGTGAAAAATGGCGTGAAGGGTATATAATCACTCCACCCGAAAACAATATTTTGAAAGTGGAAGGCGCAGGGCCTTCTACAGAGGAAGGATAATCCTATACCGAAATCTTTTCTGACAGGCAAGCTGCTGTTGGTTCTTCTCGCGCTTGCCACCACTAAAGTTCACAGTCAGAGCAAAGAAGGGTCTTCTCTGACCGTGCGCCACATAGCTTCCCCTACTGCGCAGGGCAGCGGCGAGCCGAACCTTTTTACAGTCCCTGACGGCCGATCTCTTTATACTGCGCGCGGGATGAAATGACAATTTTGAGAGCCTTTGGTAGAGTTGTAGTTTCGTGAAACCAAACTCCACACAAAGGACTCTCATTATGAT
>JAKEHD010000405.1 GCA_022615215.1 Blastocatellia bacterium | reverse complement strand
GGGGCGACCCTATTGTGAGAAGATTTCGAGGGAGGATTGGATAAGCCATTATGAAAGGCATCGAATCGAAAGTGAAAAATTTAGGTGTGGTCAGTTGCGCTTTGTATCAAGGCCTCGTCTGAAAGTAACAACGGACGACGGACGACGGACGACGGACGAATTCAGAAGGGCCAGTAACCTTCTATGTCGAGCGGCAGGCGGAATATCTCGCGGTTCGTGGCGACTATCATATTGCCGTGATCGTCGAAGCACAGGCCCACCATAGCCACCCCCGCCACGACCATTTCATCCTCGGCGTCGGGCGTGATCTTTATGATTCCGCGATGGCCGCGCCGGCTCGCGGCGACATACAGATTGCCTGCGCGGTCGAATGCCAACCCTTGCGGACGGCCAAGCCCCGTAAAGAAGCGCGTCACCACCCCGTCGCGGCTTATGCGCAGGATGGAATCGAAGCTCGACAGCGTGGGGCCTGTCACATACATATAATCGTCCGGCCCGAACGCCATGTGAAACGCGGCCATGCTCGGCTCTATCGCGGCAAAGGGGACGCCTTCGCCTATGTCGTTGACCATATAGATCGTGCCGCTGCGGTCGCCGACAAACATTCGGCCTTCGGTGTCGAAGGCTATGCCTGTGGCTATGCCGAGGTTGCGCGCGAAGACTTCGGCCTCCTTGAAGGGCGTAACCCGATAGACGGACCCGTCGTAGCGGCTCGTGACGAACATCTCGCCGTCGGGATTGAAGGCCATCCCCGTCGGGTTCACAACGTCGGTCAGGAAGGGTTCGCTCTCGCCTATGGGAGTGATCTTGTAGACCGAGACGGGCACTTTTTGACCGCGTGTGCCCGAAAGCGTCGTGTATATAGCGCCGTTGTCGCGATCATAAGCGGGATTTGCAACCGGGTGCAGATTTTCAGCGAGCTTCTGACCCACGATGAAAGCATGCCCCTCGCTCGCACGGCCGTTGGCTTCGAGCGTGACAATGGACTTGCCTCCGCCGAGCAGATTGCTTGAGGGGACGGGCGCTATGACGCGGCGCGGAGATGCGCTGATAGGCCGGGTCGCGGTCGCGTCGAATTTGACGCTGGCCTCCTCATAAGTTGAAAAGGTGAAATCCTTGCAGGTGATGACGACCTCGCCGCCTTCAACGCCTGCGCCCGGCACCAGATTTTCTATAACGGGTTGAGCCATCCTTGTCTTCCTTATTATATGAATTAGAGATATATTACGCTGATGGAATGGGGTTGTCCACAAAGGTCGGTGGTCATCGGCTCCCTTGCTCCTCTGCTCCGGTTGCTGTAGGATGCCCGTAAAGATTTCTTTCTTCGTTGTGAGGTAGTTTATGTCGATAACCACTCAAGAGATCAGCCCCCAAGGACAGGTATTTCTGGTGAGACGATTATCGCTCGAAGAATTTGCGGCCGTAGCGGAAGCCTTGCCCGATGATCGCCTTGAATTAATAAATGGAGAAATCGTCATGTCGCCGCCGCCTGATAAAACTCACATGTCACTTGCGGATCGCATACTCGAACTCTTCGCATATCACATCAAGGAAATTGCGGCCGTCGGGTGTCAGATCAGCGGTTCGCGCTATTACGCAATCCCGAAAGAACTCAATCAACAATGGGTGGACGAGGCTACGGAAGGCCCCGATAACGTGTGCCCTGATGTGAGCATTTACTACAGCGACTATTTGGAAAAGAATCGTCGCCCTCCTGCGCCTCTGATGGTCGAGGTGCTGTCGGTCTCAAAGCGCGAACATATCGATCGCGATCTTATCGTCAAAGCGCATATATACGCAGCCCTTGAAATACCGGCCTATTGGGTGGTTGACCGACGCGACACAAGTGTCTGGGTCCACACGGGACCGTCAGGCGGAAACTACATTCTGCGCGAGCAATATAAAGGCGACCAGGCGCTTCCTGCTCCGGGGCTGGAGTTTTTATACATCACCGCCCGGCAAATATTCGAGCGAAGAAGCGAGCCGTAAAGCGAGGCTTGAAAGGTGAACGAAACCGAAAGACAAGCAAAGAAGGATAAAGACCCTACACCCAGGCCGCCCTCCGGCCTGACCGAAAGCGGGCGCAGGCGATTGACCACCGTAGCCGTCCTCTCGATAGTTCTTCTTCTTCTTCTCCTTCTTCTCGTGGCCCAGAGCGGATTCAACATAAGCCCCTTCGTCATGCCCGACTCGGCGAGCGAGACTCTGCTCTTTTACGCGCTCTCGGCCTTGAATTTTCTGGCCTTCATAACCTTGCTCTTCGTGCTGCTCAGAAACGTCTTGAAGCTCGTGCGCGAGCGGAAGGCCAATCGCCTCGGGTCGAAGTTCAAATCACGCCTCGTGGGCTACGCCATAGGGCTGTCGCTTCTGCCCGTCCTGCTGCTCTTCTTCTTCGCCTTCGGATTGCTCAATCGCAGCATAGACCGTTGGTTCGGCGAACCCGCTCGCCAGATAGTCGACGACGCGCAGGCCATCGAAGAGAGCTATTTCAAAAAAGAGCAGGACGAACTCGTCCGTCAAGCGCGCTCTGTCTCTCGCGCCCTCGCTCTCAGTTCGCGCTCGGATTACAGCAGCCCCGCGTTCGAAGAGCAGTTGCGGCAGGAGATGGCCGAGCACGGCATTCTGCTCGCGCGCATAGTCACGCCGGACGGTCGCTTCACCGTACAGAGCGGCGTAAGGGATGTCGAGGGCGAAACGCCTCACGCCCTCGAAGAGGCCGAACGCCAGGCCCTTTCGAGCGCAGAGCCTTTCGCCAGCCGAGGCGAAGGCAAGAGCCCGCTTGTGATCTATATAATCGCCGCCGTGAAGATAAACGACTCGGCGACCTCGCCGCGTTTGCTGGTCGTAGCGCGCCAGTTTCCGCCTGAGTTGACGCGGCGCGCGGCAAACATCGCCGAGCAGCATAGGAACTTTCACAGCCTCCTCGGAAAAATAAAACGCATCAAGTCCATATACATACTGCTGCTTGCGGCAGTGGCGCTGCTATTGATCTTTGCGGCGAGCTGGCTTGCGCTCTATGTGGCGCGGGGCATAACCGTTCCCATCGCAGCGCTCGCAGAAGCGACAGACCGCGTGGCGCACGGCGATTTCAAACACAGGGTCGAGGTGTCGGCCGAAGACGAGCTTGCCGTGCTCGTAAGCTCTTTCAATCAGATGGCGGCGCAGCTTGCGGAGAACCGCGAGCGAATCGAGCGGACGGCCGCGGAACTCAGCCGCTCGAACCTCGCCCTCGACGACCGCCGTCGCTACATAGAGACCGTGCTCGAATCTCTGTCAACGGGGGTCATCTCGACCGACGACCGCGCGGGCATTGCGACCATAAATCGCGCAGCCCTCTTCATGCTGGGCATAAGAGAGAAGCCTGCCATAGCCACTCCCATAGATCGGTTGATAGCGGGACCGCAGGGCGAAGAAGTGATGGCGCTCTGCCGTCGCGCGAGAAGGAGCGAAACGGCTCAGGCCGAAATCGAGTACGAGCGGGCGGACGGGAGCGTGCTCCACACGGCGACCACGGCCATAGCTCTAAGAAGCTCCGAAGGCGAAGTCGAAGGGTGGGTCATAGTGATCGAAGACCTGACCGACCTGATACAGGCGGAGCGGGCCGCCGCCTGGAGCGAGGTCGCCCGCCGAATGGCTCACGAGATCAAAAATCCGCTCACTCCCATTCAACTCTCCGCCGAGCGGATAATGCGCAACTACGAGCGCGGCGCGGGCGATGAGGTCAAACCCAGATTGGACCAGGTTATACGCGAAGGCACCACGACCATAGTGCGCGAAGTCGGCGCGCTTCAACGCATGGTGGAAGAGTTCTCGCGTTTTGCCCGCCTCCCTGAAGCGCGACTGGTCGAGGCATCTTTAAACGACGTGGTGCGCGAGACGCTCGGCCTTTATGCCGAACGGCTGAACGGCGTGCGCATCGAATGCGACCTGGCGGGCAGCCTGCCCCGATTGCGCCTCGACCCCGAACAGATAAAGCGTGTGCTCGTAAACCTCTTGGATAACGCTATGGAAGCCCTCTCGTCGAACAGTCGACAGGGGAACGGCTCCCCTATGCCCGAAAACGGCGATCAGGTGATACGCATAGTATCGAGCTACAAGAGCGGAACCGACACGGTTCGATTGACGATCGCAGACACAGGGCATGGAATCAGGCCCGCCGACCGCGACAAACTCTTTCTGCCCAAGTTCTCTACGCGCAACCGTGGCACGGGCCTCGGGCTTGCCATAGTGAGCCATATCATAGCCGACCACAAAGGCCGTATATGGGTCGAAGACAATCACCCTCGCGGCGCGCGCTTCCATATAGAACTTCCCGCGCAGTAATGCGGAATTCGGAATGCGGATTGCGGAATTCGATCAATCCGCAATCTGCAATCCGCAATCAAATCTCACCGTTCAGCACTATGTTGTCGATCAATCGCGTATCGCATAAGAATACGGCCAGTGAAATGAGCGTAGGCTGATCAAAGGGTATCGTATCCAATGCATCGAGGCGGGCGGTGTCGGTTATGGCCAGGTAATCGAGGCGGGCGAGCGGCTCGGATTCTATTACAGACCGCATGGACGAAATCAATTTCGAGCAGTCGCGCTCTCCGCCGTTATAGAGCGTGCGGCAACGGTCCAGTGCGCGCTTGAGGACGAGCGCGGCCTTTCGCTCGTCTGCCGAGAGATAGACATTGCGCGATGAAAGCGCGAGACCGTCTTCTTCGCGCACGATCGGCACGACGACTATCTCCACGTCCATAGCCAGGTCGCGCACCATGCGTTTGATGAGGATGACCTGTTGCGCGTCCTTGCGCCCGAAGAAAGCGAAATGAGGGCTGACTATATTGAGCAGCTTGTTTACTACCGTTGTGACGCCGCGAAAATGTCCGGGTCGGCTCGCGCCTTCGAGCCGGTCGCCGAGTCCCTCTACGGTCACATAAGTCGAAAAACCTTCGGGGTAAATGTCATCGAGCGCGGGCGCGAATATGAGATCGACTCCCTTTGTGAAAGCAAGCTCGGCATCACGCGCGAGGTCGCGCGGGTATTTCTCAAAGTCTTCATTGGGACCGAACTGAGCGGGGTTGACGAAGACTGAAGCGATTACGGTATCGCACATCTCACGCGCGCGGGCGCAAAGCTCAAGGTGCCCTTCGTGAAGCGCGCCCATGGTGGGCACGAACCCGATTCGCCGTTTTTCCGAACGAAGCTCACGCGCGATAGAAATCATTCGAGGTATGCGATTGATGATTTCCATAAACTTAAACGGCGCATTCGATCAATTAATCGGCCCGAGCGGCGGCATCGCTTCCGACTGCTCTTCGTTGATCTCCACGACGACCCCCTCGGGCAGGTGATAGCTCTCCTCATCGGCCGGAAAGCGGCCCGCGCTCACGTCGTCGGCGAAGCGTTTCAGGGCGTCGGCTATTACGGCTTTCACATCCGCGTACTGACGCACGAATTTCGCAAGGTGGCCGAAAGTGAGACCTATGAGATCCGTAAATACGAGTATCTGTCCGTCGCAGCCCGTCCCCGCGCCTATGCCTATGGTCGGAATGGCAAGGCGCGCGGTGATGAGCCGGGAGATTTCCGAAGGTATGCCTTCGAGCACTACGGCGAAAGCGCCCGCGCGTTCCAGGGCCAGCGCATCTTCGATCAACTCGCGCGCGGCTTCGAGAGATTTTCCCTGCACGCGATAGCCGCCCATTCTGAGGAGCGATTGAGGCGTGAGACCTATGTGGCCCATCACGGGCACTTCGGCCTCGACTATGGCTTTTACGATATGTGCGACTCGCGCGCCGCCCTCCATTTTGACGGCCTCGGCCCCGCCCTCTTTGACGAAGCGAACGGCCGCTCTGACTGCGCGCTCGCTCCTGCCCGAATAAGAGCCGAAGGGCATATCGCCGACGATGAGCGCGCGACTGACTCCCCGGCGGACTGCGCGCGTAGCGGCTATCATCTCGTCTAAGGTGACGGGCAGGGTCGAGTCATAACCAAGCACAGTCTGAGCGAGGCTATCGCCTACGAGGATGAAATCGAACCCGGCTTCATCGACGAGACGTGCGCTCGGATAATCGTAAGCGGTCAAAGCTATGATAGGCGAACCGCCCTTACGCGCTCTGATATGCGGGGCGGTGATTTTTTTGACTGTGCTCTGATTGATATGGCTCATCGAAGACACTCCTTATGCTCTACGGTTCCGGCTTGATTATATTGGATTCGATTGGGTTTGCAAATGCCGATTCATTGTGAGCGGGGGCGAATGAGGTTTCTTGATGTGCCCGGTTTTAGATTCGTTTGGGATGCGGAAAATGTTACAGGGTGAAGATTGAACGGGAGAAAAGAGAGGCGTATAATGCGAAGGCTTTTAAAGGCGAATAGTAATGATGTCGCAATCAGGAAATCGAAGGAGATAATAAAGTCATGAAAAACGAGTCATATCCCCCACAGAATATGAACCGCTTCGTCCGAAGAGTTTATAATGTAGATGGGCTTGAAATCCGGCGAGATTGGACGGGGAACGATGAAAGCGCGAGGAATCATAATGGGAGGGTTCAATTGAGCGAAAGCCCATTAAGGCTCCGACTTTCCTGGAGGAAAAGCAAGCATGATTTTGCCCATCTCATAGGCGTTTTCGATCTCGGTCTGAGGAACCTTCTTGAAGCCGGTTATGTTCGCCTTGAGCCGAGATCGGAAGATGAAATCAGATTGCGCTTCTACCACGACTGGGACAACATGATTTATATTCAGGTGAATAATAAAGGACCGAGATTACCTGTAGGGAGAGTGCCTTAACAGTCGGTAATAATGTGATCTCTCGTTTCGTTTAGGGTGAGGTTGTAAGAAATAGCTGCTCTCTGCTATCAATTTCTTGAGTGATATGGACGTTGTATTTCACCTACAGGGCGTCGAGTTTGAATGGGATGACGATAAACCCGGACCAAAATAGAAAAGCATGGCGTCACATTTGAAGAGGCCGCCGAAGCATTCTTCGATCCCTTCTATCAGGAAGGTGATGCATCGGTAGAGGGCGAGTTGCGTGACTTCATCCTCGGCTATTCCCTTTCTCAAAGTCTGCTGTTGGTGATTTACGTTGAACGTGGCAAGGATTGAAACTATTCATTGAGGCTTGAGGGTAAACGGCCTTTATTTGGAGTGCGGCGGCC
>JAKEHD010000404.1 GCA_022615215.1 Blastocatellia bacterium | reverse complement strand
GGCGGCAAGGTCCAGCAATTGCCTGTGCCTGAGTCGATAGCTTCGACGCTCGAAGGCGCAGCGAATCCGCTGGCTGAAAGCCTGACCACGCTTTCGCGCGAGTGCTGGGAGCGCGGGCGAACGCTCTCCAAACTTGCGCTCAAGAAATTATTCGAGATGCCCGGCGAAGCCTATCATGATTGGAACTCACGCTTGCCCGGCTACGTCGAACCACACGCAGAAATCGCAATGCCTTTCACGACGGCCGCCGATTTGCGCCAATCGCTCGCTCGCGCTATCGATCTCCGCGAGGCCCTGCGCGCCGAGATGATAGCCCGGCAGGAAGAGATGGACTGGCTGGTTTATGAAGCCTACGGCCTGATTTCGAACCCGAAACCTCGACTCGAAGCAAAAGACCTCTCGCTTGCGCGCGAGCATCGCCCCTTCGTTTTGTGGGCCGAAGCGGAAGGCGATTTCGACCGCGCAGTTGAATCGATCCCTGACGGATGGTCTGCTGATCGAAAGAAGCTCTGGAAAGCGCGGCTCGAACTCATACGCGACGACGAGCACATTCGCCGCATCGAGCAACCCGTCTACAAGCGCCGATGGGATGAGCAATGGAAAGTGGGCAATCGCTGGCAGTGCGGACGGGCGGCTTACGATCAGGAATTCATAGACGCTTTTACGTGGTGGCTCTCCGAAAAGGCCGAATGGTGGCTTGAAAAGCGAAAGCGCGACGGGACCGCGCTCGAAGAGTGGACCGACGATATATGGGACGACGAGCGAATACAGGCGGCATGGGCAGTAGCGGCCGAAGCCATACATCGCCTGGAACTCTGGAAGCGCGAGCAAAAAGAGAAGCAGACAGGCCGGCCGCCGATGCTTGATGCGAGCTTCGCTGCCTTCTCGAAATTCTTCAAGCAGACGGTAAAAGAACAGACCGTGCCGGAAGGGATACCATTCGCAGTGCCCTATGAGAAGATTCAAAGCGGCGTTTCGGCGCAGGTGAAAAAGATTCGCGGCAAGCTGAACGTGCCTCGTGAGCGATTCCGCCTGACGGCAGAAGGGCTATACCGAGTGGCCGAAGCACCTTGAGGATAAAGTGGTATAGGCTTGAATACAAAAATACCCAAAGTGGGCGAGTGCCTCAAACTGTATTATTTGTATATGGTGTGTTCTAATCGGACATTCAGGTGAGGGCCTTTCAACATGACTGAAAAACCCTCAACATCCATTTAAAATGATTGATGGGATAATCCTCAACTTTGTAACTCGTAGGTCAAGTTTGCTTCGATGAGCATTTCAGGATGATCTTGAGTGATCTTTCTACAGGTGCTTTCCGTCATCTCAACAAGCACTGTAGAATTCCCTAGTCTGTCTAATACAGTTATTCCAGGATAATCCTCAAGAACTCCCGCAAGGGTATAACCTTGCCCCATTTGGGTTATTACATATTGCTTCTTAACTTCAGGCATTGGAGTCATTTTCCTTCCCCTGCTACTATTCAGCATAGCTTTGGCTATGGTTCTGATCAAGGCGGCTGATTGTTTTCTCATACAATACCTCCCGCCAGGTGCTCAACGTATAAGCATCCCGCCCCTTCGTAAGCAGCTCCAAAGCCCAGTGGATGGGCGCAACTCTTTAAAAGCTGCAAAAGCCGTTCCACCCGGTCTGCATCACGGGGAGCGTTCAGAATATCCGGGTTCATCGCCAAAGCTAATGCTGCTATGCCAGTAACTTGCGGGCAAGCCATGCTTGTTCCATCCCATGCACTGTACCCATTAGGCACGGTTGACAAAATCGCTACCCCTGGAGCACAAAAGTCCACATCTCCGCCATAGTTGGAGAAAGCAGCCACATAACATTCGCCATCGCTGCTATGTATATTCGATTCTTTTTCCTTATGAAGCGAATCATCTGGATAAGTGTCAAATTTACCAAAAGCTCCAACGCCGGTCACTGCCGGAAACGCCGCAGGGTACATTACTGCCTCAGCAGTGTTTCCCGTTGCAGCAACACACAAAACGCCTTTATCGTAGGCGTACTCTGTCCGACTGCGCAGCAATGTTTGCGGCGTCCTAGAGCCGAAACTCATGTTCAAAATATCGCAGCCATCTTCTACTGCTAGCTCAATGGCCTTAATACTATCAAATGTAGTCGGTCCAACAGCATCTCTAGCAACTACGCGATAAGAATAGATTTCGGCTTCCGGCACATAGCCTTTTATGCCAATGCCGCTTCCAAGAGCAGCAACAATACCAGCACAGTGGGTTCCGTGTCCATGCTCATCCTCGTACCACAGAGATTCGTCTTCATGGACAACACAATTTCGTCCTCCCGCCGGACGCAACTCTGGATGATCCGTGCGAATGCCGGAATCAATTATAGCGATCTTCACGCCACGACCTCCATTAGCCAATCCATCTTGCATCCTTACAAACTGATGCCCCCAATCATACTGTTCCGGCAGCGAAGAAGGGAGAGGCCGCAGGGTCATAGTATGCTCGCTGTCGATAACGACGCGGTTAGTTCTCTGGTTCCAATGCCCGTATCGTGGTACTGCTGCAACAAAGTCGAAATCTTTGGTTAGAGCTGGCACGAACTGCCGACATTCACCGTTCGCATCTGTGATGCCCGTAATTCCAGAACGCGTGGCTTGATCCACAATCAGGTAAACCTGTACGTTAGGCAGAGGAGCGTGAGTATTCTCATCCAAAACTCGTATAGTCACTCTTCTCATCGACCCCGAAGTAAACTGGCTTATCTCCTGAAAGCCCTCAAACGAGGAAAGTCCTAACTGCCTGTAATGGATATTCGGCTCAATGACCTGGCATCTTCGATTTGAGGCTTTGAACTTCAGTCTCTGTCAGCAAAGCGAGCTTGTCTTTATCCTCGCCGAGAGAATCAAGAATTTTGATGTTGCTCTCTGTATCCACGCTTTGAAGTGATCTACGGAATCTCAAGGATGCCATCTGGTATCCAGTCGGCATGCCAATCACATATTCTTTTTTGGGGACCGCTTGAGCGTAAGATCCGGGGGTCATCTGACACCTCCTTGTATCATCGAGTGAACGAACTGTCAATACAATCTTTGCCATTAAAATGTCACGAATGACGTTGTTTATTCCTCAAAACGATTCCATTTGCTCTAACAGGCTCCAAACAACTGGGCAACTCCTACGTAATCAAATTACGGATAGCCTAACACCTCAGATTTCCATCGCCCACGTCCGCGAAGTCAGTGTGTGGCGCGTTCAGCGACGCCGTTTACTGTGGGGTGCAGTATATTATTTATTTTTTCCAGAGAAATCAAGAAGGACTTGTAAGTCCATTCACTGTTACTAAAAATCAGTAATGTTGGGTAGGCAGATGGCGAGGTGGCCGTTAGGCTCCTTTTCCATCCGCCCCCCGGTTCGTTTAGTAGTCTTCGGGATGCATCAAAGTCCAGCCGCCAACCTCATTTTCGATAAGCCAGAGCTTCGGCGGCAGTACCCATATCCCGCCCGGATTGGTTGCCATGCTGCATTTGGTTCTCAGGGTGTCGGCCAATGCTTCGAGGTTCATCCCTTCGTCCGTCTTAAAGAACGACTCGAAGTCGGCCCACAGAGTTTGGGTCATTCGATTGATTACCATTCCCTTGAATCTGACGCCAAGCTGTGAAATGTCTACCAGTACGCCATCCTCTAATCCTTGTGCGTCGGTGTAGACGCTGATTACCTCTCCGAAATATTCAGTGAAATCCATTTGATAATCCTTTCTGTGTGTTGGTGTGCCAGTCGTGCTGGCCGTGATGATCTGCGGGCCGTCTGTCCGCTCGTGGGCGCGGCCCGCTCTGCGTTCAATCGTTCCCGTCAATCGAAGGCCCGGCTTGTACTACTGCCGGACGCAGACCGCGCAAGCTGTCGATCAAATCCTCATTGGCAGAGGGAAGACATGCGCGGGCATAGGTCAGAGCTTGCTCGAAAGTCTTTATGCTGCCCGCAGGGTTGCCGATGTAGTGCGCGGTGATAAAGTGGCCCTTACCAGTGTTAAAACAGTAACGGATATGCCAACACTCTGGCGCTGTGGGTATGAATAAAACTTCGGTGTTGTCGAGCCAAAGGCGGAAGCGGTGGCGAAGAATCGTATATCATCTGGTCTTTGATTCTTACTCGCTCCCTATCACTCGTCTAAAGAGGTCGAGGCCGATATTGCGGCCTGTGACGATCACTGCAACGCGACAGCCTTCTAATCGGCTGTCGCCAAGCGCCGCCATGCCAGCCGCAGCCGCTCCTTCGATCATCAGATGGTCTTCGCGCGCAACTCGAAAGAGGGCCTCTCTTATAGAGTCTTCGCTCACTAAAATCATGCCGTCGATCAATCGCTCGATGATCGGAAAAGTTATCGAGCCGGGTTCGATGTTGCCTGCAAGGCCGTCGGCTATCGTTGCTTCTTCTTCGATTTCGATGATGCGGCCCGCTTCTATAGCTCGGCTCATGCTCGGAGAAGCCGCAGGCTCTACGCCGTAGACTTTCACCTCCGGCCTCAAAGCTTTTGCCGCAACAAGGATGCCCGCGATCAATCCGCCGCCGCCTACGGGCGCGACTATCGCATCCATCTGCGGATCGTCTCGGAGGATTTCTAAAGCGATGGTGCCCTGCCCGGCTATCACGTCTCTGTCATTGTAGGGCGAGACGAAAATGGCACCGCTCGCATGCTCCATCTCTCGCGCGAGCCGTTCGGCTTCGTCATAAGTGTCGCCTCTTTCGACGAGCGTGACCGGATAACGACTGATAGCTTCGACCTTAGCGCGCGAGGCCGAGCGCGGCACCACTATAGTCGCATCTATACCGAGCGCCTCCGCGCAATGAGCGACAGCCGCTCCGTGATTCCCCGCTGAAACAGTCAATACTCCTCGCGAGCGTTCATCTTCGGTCAACCGCGAAAGCCTCGCCATAGCGCCGCGAATCTTGAACGATCCTGTCGCCTGAAAGCATTCGAGCTTGAGCAACACATCGCATGCATGCTTGCGCGAAAGCCGGCGCGAACGCTCAAGTGGAGTATGGCGCGCGATACCGGCTATCGAATCGCTCGCGCGTTCGATGTC
>JAKEHD010000403.1 GCA_022615215.1 Blastocatellia bacterium | reverse complement strand
GGTGTATTACGAACGTGCCTTCGAGCGCTGGAACCAGCAATGCGAGGAAATCAAAGCTCGCAAAGCCGCCGTGCCATCCAACGCGTCGGCATCGGGCGATGGCTTACAGGAACTGGACTGACTGCATATCTAGAGCAAAAGGCGGGCCTGCTCCTTTACAATCTCCGAGACGTACAACTCTGTCCCTGAGGACCATCATTGCGCCCTATTACCCACTGTGTCTCGCCGGAATATGCGAGTAATGCCGTTTGCGGTGCTGTTTTTGTTCTACTGGAGCATATACGTGACTCCCGGACCACAGCAATCCGGCAATAAGGCGAACGCGGGCGAACTCACGCCCGAAGAGTCCCGCGAACTTCTGGACCTCAGCCGGACACAACTCCGTGAAGGCAAATACGAAGAAGCTCTCTCTTCCACGCGTAGGCTCCACGACGCATACCCTACCAATCATGTATATATTCAGCAACTCGCAACCATTTATAACAACCTCGGACGTTACAGGGAAGAGGCCGAGATGTGGGAAGATTATCTGAAAATCGCGCCGACTCCTGATGAAGCCTGCCCGCATATCGGAGAGGCATATCGAAAACTGGGTCTGCTGGAAAAGACCATAGATGCATGCGAGCGATGCCTTGCGCTGGACGCCAAGAACACGGATTCGATCTTCTTTCTCGCTCGCGCTTATGAGTTGACGAACCAACTCGACAAAGCAAAGAAGCTCTACGAGCAGGGCGCTCTATTGTCTCCTCTATACGCGGACCAGTCCATAGGGCTTGCCCGCATACACCTGCGACAGGGCCGAGTTCGTCAGGCCAGAGAAATCGCAGGCAAAATCGTCGAGCAGGAACCGAATAATGTCGACGCGCTGCTGGTCTACGCCATGGCGCTCAGGATGGAAAGGAAGTACGCCGAGGCTAAAGAGTACCTCGAACGAGGCGTGAAACTGTCGCCCGATTATACGGATTTCTACATAGTGCTCGGAGGAATCGCCGAACAACAGGGCAATATCGAGCAGGCTATCAACTACTACAATCGCGTGCTGGAGATCAGCCCGGAGCGCGGCGACATCGCCGCCCGACGCGACCGCCTTGTGGGAGGCCGATCATGAAAAACAGCCCGATACTTTTTCTCGCAGCGAGGTTGTGCTTCGGCCTGTTCGTACTCATGACCTCGATCTATTGCATACTTGCGTATATACCTTTCACCTATTATCACTTTCTCAAGTTCACACATCTCTTATGGCTCACGGCGTTCGTGAAGATACATCCTTATCTTTACTGGCTTGCGTTCGCAATTGTGGCCGCGACTCTGAGACCTGACCTCGAACAACCTCGGACCAAAAAACTCACTCTCGCTTTTTTCGCGTTCCAGATGCTTGCGGGCGTCGCGCTGCTCATCCGCCCGCTCTTGCCCGATCTCCAAAACGACATCACGAGCTTCTTATGGAGTCTGGTCGCTCTCATCCCGCTGCTCTGGGTGACGGTCATCGACTACACAGGCCACCGCGAAGAGGTGAAGTGGGCGGAGCCGGAAGTCGGCGAAGGCACGCGCATCTTCCGGGCAGCGGTGCTGGCGGCCCTCTTCGTATCGCTGCTCTACGCGGGTATCTTTTATGCAAGGTACATCATCCCTGCGAGCGCCGAATTCAGCCCCTCGCAACAGATCGTGGCCATAAGCTGGAGCCTCGCTTCTCACCTGCTGATCTTCGTGGCGGCATTCGTCATGCTTGACGTGATCCGCGCCATCGCAACGCTCTTTAAGACGCCGCCCAGGATGGAGTTCTTTCTGTGCAACGTGCTCGGCGCGCTCTTGCTCGCGCTCGCGCTCCGAACCATAGTCCTTGCGGCGCTCTCGTTCACGGGCGCGCTCGCTCATCTATTCTCTATTCTTCTTGCGGGTTCCCTGATAGCTTTCCTTTCGGGTCTCAGCATAAGACTCTATCGCGACGCGAACGGCCCGGTCACGAGCGGGCTTGAGCTTGCGATCTTTCCTTTGACCTTCGGCCGCATCACGACTTATGCGGGCCGCGTGCTATGGATAGCGGCAATCACCGTGCTTGCTTATGTCCTTGCGACGAAGACGGCGCTGATGGATTGGAATTTCCTCGCTCAGAAACTCTCGGTCGCGGCAGTTTGGTCGGTCACATTCGCTTCGTTTTATGCCATGATCTCTGTCGGCAAGGCCGGGCGGGAGCGCGTGTTCGTGTGGCTGATTCTGGCCGTCGTGATCCTTGTCGGCTACAAAACGCTCGACGGCTCCCGCAACGATATCGCGGGTCTGACCGGAGATGAAAAATTCGATACATCCGTCGAGCTCGACCGCTACACAGGCATGGACGTTTCGTTCAAACTCGCGCGCGACATACTGACGCCCGTGAGCGGCGGCGGAGACCTGTACCGCTTCTTGCAGGAGAATACCAACATCCCGCGCACAGTGGAGATCAAGCCGGTCGATTTGAAGATGGTTCAGTACCCCGACCGTAAGGAAGGGGGTTCGATCACCGAGCGGAGTGGAAGGCGCAAGGCATTCTACAGTCCGAACATATTCATATTCGTGGTCGACAGCCTCAGACAGGATTACCTGTCGCCTTACAACAAGAAAGTCACATTCACTCCGGCCATCGAGAGCTTCGCCCGCGAAAGCGTAGTGATGGAGAATGCCTTCACTCATTATGGCGCAACCGGTCTATCCGAGCCTTCGATATGGGTGGGAGGGATGTTCCCGCATCAGCAGTACATAACGCCTTTTTATCCGATGAATTCGCTGCAAAAACTGCTCGAAGCCGAAGGCTACCAGAACTTCATAAGCATGGACACTATCCTGAGCGTCATAGTCGAGCCGTCGCCCTCTATCGTGGAACTCGACGAGGGGCTTGCCAACAAAGACTTCTTCCTATGCCGTTCGCTCAAAGACCTGCAAGCGAAGATAGACGGGAGACCGGATACGAAACGCCCAATCTTTGCTTATACGCAGTGCCAGGACATACACATCTCCGTTATAAACCGCGAAGGAAAGTCGGTGCCGCCGGGCGAGGAGTATCCCGGTTTTTACGCGCCTTACGCTTCGCGCATCCGTGCGATGGATCAGTGCTTCGGCGAGTTCATCGCTCATCTGAAAGCGAGGGGTCTTTACGACAACTCCATAGTGGTGCTTACGGCAGATCACGGCGACTCACTCGGCGAAGAAGGGCGCTGGGGGCATGCATACACGATCTTTCCCGAAGTCATCCGCATTCCCCTGATAATCCATCTGCCCACGGAGATGAAAAATCGCATGTCTATAGACACCAAGCTGATCGCGTTCTCAACAGACATTACGCCGAGCATATACTACCTGCTCGGCCATCGCCCCATCGCGCGAAACGAGATTTTCGGAAGGCCCCTCTTTACCGAGTCGCAGCAGGAGCAGAACGCTTATCTAAGAGAGAATTATCTCGTGGCTTCGAGCTACGGGGCCGTTTACGGAATTTTAAGCAACAACGGGCGCAGGCTCTACATTTCGGATGGCGTCAATTACAAGGATTATTACTACGACCTGGAGGACGACCCCGCAGGCACGCGCAATCGGGTTTCGTCTTCGATCAAGGCCGAAAACGAACAACTGATACGCGATCACATAACGGCTATCAACCGGTTCTTCAATTTCAATCATGGCAATTGAAGCCATAAGGAAAATAGATTGTTGTCAAAGACGAAAAAACAGGTTATACGTTTGGATAAAGCGATACTGCCCCTATTTCAGCTATCAGCCGTCAGCTATCAGCTATCAGCTTAATAACGACTTGTGCCATTTGGACCCTATAGATGATTAGGGAAACAGGAAGAGAATGTTCAGAGTACCGGCTTCAGCCGGAATAGCCTGTTGGCTTAGGCCCCTT
>JAKEHD010000402.1 GCA_022615215.1 Blastocatellia bacterium | reverse complement strand
TAATAAGGTTGAATGTTATGAGCAACTACCTGGGAATGCTGACGGGGGGCGGCGATTGCCCCGGACTGAACGCCGTTATTCGGGCCATAGTCCGACGCGCGCTCATGGACGATATACCTGTGCTCGGCATACATGCGGGCTGGCAAGGTCTCATAAACGGAGATATAGAAGAACTCACGAGACAATCGGTGGCAGGCATTCAATACAGAGGAGGGACCATACTCGGAACCTCGCGCGAAAATCCCCTCATCAATCCTGAATCGCTTCAAAAGACGCGCGACAACTGGCGCAAATTCGGCCTCGGTTCACTGATCGTGATCGGAGGCAATGGAACGCTTTCGTGCGCCGCGCGAATGTGGCGCGAGGAAGGCTATCCCATAGTCGGCGTGCCAAAGACGATTGATAACGACGTGTACGGCACAGATTACTCCTTCGGCTTCGACTCCGCCGTCTCAATCGCCACCGAAGCCATAGACCGACTCCACACGACGGCCGAAGCGCTCCATCGCGTCATGGTTGTGGAAGTGATGGGACGACATACCGGATGGATAGCGGCTTATGCGGGGATGGCCGGAGGCGGCGACATAATACTCGTGCCTGAAATTCCTTTTCGCATGTCGGAGGTATGCGAAATGATCTCCAAGCGCAAGGAGATGAACCGTCCCTTCTCAATAGTAGTCGTGGCCGAAGACGCCCGACCTCACGCGGACGAAGACTTTCTCACGGAAGAAGAGAAAAAGGCGATCTATGTCGACGAACGCCTCGGCGGCATAGGCCAGATAGTCGCCCGCCATATAGAACAGCGCACGAAGCTCCCGACCAGGTTCACCGTGCTCGGCTACATTCAGCGCGGCGGCTCGCCTACGGCTTACGATCGCATACTCGCAACGCGGCTGGGCGTTCAGGCCGTAGAGATGGTCGTGCGAGGCGAGTTCGGCTGCATGGCAGCCCTGTGCGGCACCGAGATGACGAGCGTTCCGCTCGAAGAGGTCGCCGGCAAAACCAAGTTCCTCGATGAAAGAATATATCGCACAGCCGAAGTATTTTTCGGTTGATGCGGCCCTGTATGCCTGCCCGATGATTTATGACCAGCCATCAGCTATCAGCCATCAGTCTTCAGCCGTCAGTATTATTAGCTGATGGCTGATGGCTGATGGCTGATACCGGTTGTCATTCTCTCCGGCCCGGTTTAATATGGGTTTCCCAAGTCGAACAGTCTGTAATAAATTCTACTCGGACGGACTGTCGCGGGCGGCCCGGTTGATTTAGATTGCGAAGGGTTCTTTGAAAGATGAAAGTCCCTCACGTCGTCAGCCCCGAAGGGGCGCAATGTGATAGCGCGGCGCATCGCGCCGGGGAGAGGCGGCCAACCACACAAGCCCTGAAAGGGCGTGATAAACTCCTATCGCGCCCTTTCAGGGCTAGGAATTACATCCTGCTTCTTCCAGGGGCGATGCCCCTGGCTTTTGAATCCCGCCCCTTCGGGGCTTGTAAGTCGATTTCTCGTCAAGATGTTTTTTGCAACTCAATCAACACGTAGGCGGATTTCGCTACCGGAGTCGGTCGAAAATATTTTGAATCGGTTATGAATCGTTATGTCAAAAAACACCCCTATGCTCAGGCAGTACCAGGAGATCAAGCGCCAGCATCCCGGCACGCTTCTCTTTTTCCGCCTGGGCGATTTTTATGAATTGTTCTTCGACGACGCGGTGATAGGCTCGAAGGAGCTTGAGATCACCCTCACCGCGCGCCATCGCGAACGCGGAACGCCCATTCCCATGTGCGGCGTCCCCTATCACGCCGCAAGCGGTCACATAGCCAAGCTCGTGCGCAAAGGCTACCGCGTGGCTATATGCGAGCAGACCGAAGACCCCAAGCAGACCACAGGGCTTGTCCGCCGCGAAGTCGTCCGCATAGTCACGCCGGGCACGGCCATAGACTCTCAATTGCTCGAAGCGCGCGAAAACAATTATCTCGCATCGGTCTTGGGCATGGGTCACGGAATGGGAGTCGCCTTCCTGGACCTTTCGACAGGCGAGTTCCTGGCGACGGAATTCACGGGCGAATCGGCATGGGAACAGGTGCTTGAACAGTTGGACTCGTTCGGCCCGCGAGAGATCATATTTCCGAAATCGCTTGAGCCGCTCTTCAAACGAGGCAAGCAATCCGAAGAACCTGAAAACACCGTCACCGCCGAAACGGAGAGCGCCACAGGGTTTGCAGTCTCAGGGCACGAACCTTCTTTGAATCCGCTGGACGAATGGCTCTTTTCGCTTGAGAGCGCACGCGAGCTTATGCTGTCGCACTTCGACGTTGTATCGCTCGACGGGTTCGGTTTGACGAGGCGCGATCTTGCAATCGCGGCCGCGGGCGCGGCGCTCAGTTACGTGCGGGAAACTCAGAAAGAAGAGGCCGCGCACATAACCGGTATCTCTTACTTCGAGCCGGGCGATTACCTGATACTCGACTCGCCGACCGTCCGCAACCTGGAACTCGTGGAATCGCTCGACGGAACGAAGTCTCGCGCGCTGCTCTCGGTTCTCGATGAAACCGTCACGGGGATGGGTTCTCGATTGCTCAAACAATGGCTTCTGCGCCCTTCTATGAAGATAGGCGCGCTCAACGCCCGGCTCGACGCCGTCGATGAATTGAAGAAGGCGTTGATACTGCGCGACCGATTGCGCTCGGAGTTGAAGAAGGTTTCGGACCTCGAACGCCTGATGGCCCGCATAAGCCTGGGCCGCGCGACCCCGCGCGATCTCGTGTCGCTCAAGACCTCGGCCGATTCCATCCCCGACATAAAAGAGTTGCTCTCCGACGCAACATCATCGCTGCTTGAGATTCTGACCGAAAGCCTCGACGACCTTGCGGACCTGCGCGACCTGATAGGCGCAAGCCTCGACGACGACCCGCCCGCTTCGCTCACCGACAGCGGCTACATACGCGCGGGCTACAACGCGGAGCTTGACGAACTGCGCCAGCTTTCCTCTTCGAACAAGAGCTTCATAGCGCAGATAGAATCGCGCGAGCGCACGCGCACGGGGATCTCATCGCTCAAGGTGAAGTTCAACAACGTGTTCGGCTACTTCATCGAAGTCAGCAAGTCGAACGCCAAAAACGTGCCCGCCGGTTACGAGCGCAGACAGACGCTCACGAACGCCGAACGATACACGACCCCTGAGTTGAAGGAATACGAAGCGAAGGTGTTAGGGGCCGAAGAGAGAATAGTCGAACTTGAACAACAGCTTTTCTCCGTCATACGACAGGCGGTGGCCGTAGAGACGAAACGTGTTCAGGCCGTAGCCCAGGCGCTTGCGACGCTCGACGTATTGCTTTCGCTCGCAGAGGTGGCGGCGCGACGGAATTATTGTCGCCCGCTTTTGACCGAAGAGGACGAGGTCTATATCAAGGAGGGCCGCCATCCAGTGATCGAAGCGACGGGCGAGCGATTCATTCCGAACGACACGTATTTGAATAATTCGACAGACCGGCTTGTGATCCTGACGGGCGCGAATATGGGGGGAAAATCCACATATCTTCGCCAGATAGCTTTAACATCTGTCCTCGCGCAGATAGGCTCTTTCGTGCCCGCCGATGAAGCGAGGCTCGCGGTCATTGACCGGATATTCACCCGCGTGGGTGCATCGGATGATCTTGCGCGAGGGCGGTCTACCTTCATGGTGGAGATGACCGAGACGGCAAACATCCTCAACACGGCGACGCCGCGCAGTCTCGTGATACTGGATGAAGTGGGACGGGGGACGGCGACCTTCGATGGGCTTTCGCTTGCCTGGGCCATAGCCGAATATCTGCACGATAATCCGCAGCATGCGGGAAAGACGCTCTTTGCGACGCACTATCACGAGATGACCGAGCTTGCGAAGCTGCTGCCTGGGGTGCGCAATTATCAGATGGCCATAAAAGAGTCCGAGGGCAGCATAATATTTTTAAGGCGAGTGATCGAAGGGAGCGCGTCGAAGTCTTATGGTATAGAAGTGGCCCGCCTCGCAGGTCTTCCGCATTCGGTGATCGAGCGCGCCCGTGAGATACTCACGAACCTCGAAGCCAATGAATTGGATGTCACAGGCAAACCCAAGCTTGCGCGCCACCTGCCGTCTCGCAAAGGCAAGGGGCAGCCGACGCTGTTTCAAGCAGCCAACGAGGCGGTGGTCGATGAATTGCGAAACCTCGACCTCGAAGACCTCAGCCCTGAGCAGGCGATCGAGGCTTTGAGGAAATTGAAGGAGCGATTGATGTAGGGCGGACGCTGTAAAACCCGCTGCTGATGTGTGGAGAATAAATGGTTGGGTGTCCATGAGGTGATTGCTTATGATATTAGATATTTCTTCGTGGATTGTAGATAGCTTGTTTGGCGCAGTGGTACATGGCGGAAGGCGAGTGCGATTACTTTTTTCTCTAGCTGCTATCACAATTGCGCTGGCTATAATTAGTTTAATCTTAGCGGAGAATATTCCTGAGCAAAAGAGATTGCTAAACATAATTGGCGGCATACTTGGGGTTATTGGAGCGATTCTCATTCTTAGTATTGCAGGCTATCAAAGAGCTTTGGTTGCAACGGAACGCCAGAAGATAATAAATAAAGTTGAGGAGCGTGTTCGAGAACACCCTAATGAGCCGCAAGCAGCATGGGAGCTTGCAAGGATTAAACTCGAAAGCTACCTGAACCGGAACTTAATGCAGATTCGTTGGATATTCTTTTTGACTCTCTTGGTCATAACTGTCGGCTTTGTAATTATCGGATATGGAACCGTTCAAGTTTACAAATCACCTGAAAACTTCCAACCATCAATCGTTGTAACGCTTTCAGGAGTAATCGTAGAATTCATTGCAGCAACATTTTTGCTAATCTATAAATCCACTATGGAGCAGGCTAGAGATTACGTAAATATCCTTGAAAGGATCAATGCTGTCGGAATGTCTGTCCAGATACTTGATAGCATTGAGTCTGACGATACTGGGCTAAGAGATAAAACACGTGCGGATATTGCATCAGGGCTTCTTACACTTTATGGATCGGTAAAAAATAAATGATTACTAGTGGGCGCTGAATCGGAGTGTAGACGGCATTGATATCTATACAAGTATTCAATGCCGGTTTTCGCGGCTATGCCACAATGATATGCAGCAAGTAAGGCTATCGCAATTGGTTCGCTGCCCGATATAGTTTTACTATGAGACCGACTGTATATATTGAAACCAGTGTTATCAGTTACCTCACTGCCAGGCCCAGCAGAGATTTGATTGTAGCGGGCCATCAACAAATCACCGCTGATTGGTGGGATAACGTCAGGGCACAGGTTGATTTCTTCATCTCTCCTTTCGTTATCGATGAGGCTTCAAGAGGAGATCAAGAAGCGGCCAGGAGGCGCATCGCTGCCATTACGGATTTTCCTGTTCTTGAAGTGAATGAGGAGGTGCGAGACCTGGCCCAGGTCTATTTTGAAGCGATAAATCTACCAGATAGAGCGAGGATAGACGCATTTCATCTTGCAGTAGCAGTTTGGCATGGAATGGATTATCTTCTCACTTGGAACTGTAAGCATATTGCCAGCGCCCGAGTGCGTAAGATACTGGCAGAGGTTAATGAAACTATGGGAATTCGTACATCAGTGGTCTGTACGCCCGAAGAGCTAATGGAGGTGTAGCATGTGGGAAGATCCAATAGTAAGGGAAGTCCGAAATATACGGCGCGAAATAGAAGCTGAATGTGAGAACGATTTTGACCGGATTCTCGCGCAAGCCGTAAAGATACAGGAAAGATATAAGGACAAGATCGTCTCCAGGCCATCGCATTCGATAGAGGATAGAGAACCTGTTGGCGCTGATCGTGTCTAGCAATAAACGAAGCGGTCTCCGCGCTTCTGAGCAAAGGGCTATTGATGGATTTACCGCTGTGGCATACACGATATACAGCCGAGACATCGCAGGAGGTTGAAGAGGCTCTAACCGGCGATTTATGTTCTATAGATGCTTGCATTCGTTGTCGAAGGAGGTATCGATTATGGTTCTGACGATCTTATTATTAATTGCTTTCGTCTCAGGCGCTATGCCTGTTGCGCAGAATCAGCCGGAGGTCGAAGCCATCAAGTTCACCTGGCGCAAGTTACCTGAGACGGTCATCCCCTCCGGGAGTAGAACTCAACAGATGAGGGACGCGCAACTCGACGCTCGTTTAAAAGAGGAGTATAAAAAAGTCCCTCCCGACATAGCGGTGATCGAAGAACTCGAACGGCTCAAGAAAAATCAGGTTCCCCCGCTCGATGCGCCAAAAGCATCGGATAAGGCTTATGAGTACAAGTTTCAATTTAAAAACAGAAGTTCCAAGCGAGTCATAAGCCTGAGTTGGACTTATCTGTTCATAGATGCCCTTACAGAGCAAGAACTGGTGCGCCTCAGCTTCGAGGGCAAGGTAAAGATCGGACCCGGCAAAGAGAAGACATTCACAGCTTATAGAGATTCAAGCCCGCCGATGGTGGTGAATGCGGAAGCGCATGAAAAAGAGGGAAAAGCCTGGATAGAGAAGGTGATCGTAGAGAAGATAGAATACTCGGACGGCTCTAAATGGGAGCGGAATTGAGAGCGCGCCATTCCGGGCGAAGCCAGGTTACATAGAACCCTTTTGAGGCATGCGGCCCGCGTCGTGAATAAAAAATCTCATTGATGAAGATCAGCGCAACCGTCATAACTTTAAACGAAGAGCACAATCTGGAGGCTGCGCTCAAATCGCTTCATTGGGCCGATGAGATAATACTGGTCGATTCCGAAAGCACAGACCGCACCATCGAAATCGCTCGCAGGTTCACAGATAAAATTTTCGTAAGACCCTGGCCCGGATATTCAGCCCAAAAAACATTTGCCGCCGAGCAAGCCTCTTACGATTGGATTTTCAACCTCGACGCGGATGAGCGCGTATCCGACGAACTCGCCGCCGAACTCGAAAAACTCAAACAGGGAGCAGAACCAGACGCCGCAGGATTCGAGATGCCTAGACGAACTTTCTACCTCGGTAGGTGGATAAGCCATTCGGGCTGGTATCCCGATTATAAGCTGAGGCTCTATAATCGCAACGCAGGCCGATGGCGGGGCGACTTCGTTCACGAATCCGTCGAGGTCGAGGGCCGAGTCGAAAGGCTCGCGGGAGACATACTCCATTACACAGTCCGCAATGCATCGGACCATCATCTGAGATTGGACCGCTACACGACGCTCGCCGCCCGTGAAGCGCACACGCAAGGCAAACGAGTATCAATCGCGTCTATGTTCATCTCTCCTGTGACGACTTTCATTCGGTCTTACATACTCAGGCGTGGATTTTTAGACGGCATACCGGGACTCGCCATAGCGCGATTCGCCGCGCATTACGTCTTTTTGAAAAATCTGAAGCTTTGGGAGATGAATCGGAAAGCAGTAAGCAGAGAGCAATAGGCCGTATATAAGCCTGGTGCAATTGTACTTGATTTGGAGTGCTGCGACTCGTCGCAGCTTTCGCAA
Organism: Blastocatellia bacterium; assembly: GCA_022615215.1. GTDB lineage: Bacteria > Acidobacteriota > Blastocatellia > UBA7656 > UBA7656 > JAKEHD01. The sequence continues at coordinate 1,500 of JAKEHD010000402.1, read as the reverse complement.
ATGGTGACGATTTCGTCTACGACTTGTCGCGGACTAAAAGCGGTGACAAGTCACCGCACTCCAAAAATTGACAAGTCATCGCACTCCAAAGCCTGCTTTATTCTTCTATTCCCATCACGTTGCGGTAGAGGGCTTCTATGCGGTCTATTATCTGTTCGCGGCCGAAGTGTTCATGCACGTCTCGCTGGCCTCTCGATGCAAGGCGGTCGCGCAAGGGTGCGTCTGCAAGTAACCAGAGCAGTTTGTCTGCAAGCGCCTGGACGTTTCGCGGCGGAACGAGAAGCCCTGAGATGTTCTCCCTCACGATCTGAGAGATCGCGCCCACGTTGCTTGCAATCACAGGGCGGCGGGCGGCCATCGCTTCTATGGTCACGAGCGAAAATCCTTCGTCCCACGAAGGCACCACGACCACGTCGACGGCTGAAAGAAGTTCGGGGATGTGGCGTATATAGCCGAGGAATTTCACTCTGCCGCTCATCCCAAGAGTGATGGCCAGATCGATCAATTGATTCGTGAACGGCTCACCCTCCTTGTACTCCTCCCCGGCTATGAGGAACTCGACATCGCTTCGCATCTTCGCTATGCGGGCCGCCGCGCGTATGAATTCTTCCTGTCCCTTCTCAGGCATTATCTGGCCTATGCAGGCGACGACCAGATTCGATTTGAGGCGAAACATCGCTCGCGCCGCTTCGCGCTCGATGGGTTCGAAGCGCGCCGGGTCTATCCAGTTGGGGATGACGTGGATTCGCTCGGCGGGCAGCCCGAGTCTCTCCATCACCGAATCGCGCACGCTGCTCGATACCGCTATCACAGCAGCCACATCCGCGAGCATCCACCTGTAGACGAGGTTCCGTTTGAGCGGCAAATAATGATGGCGTGTCAATACGAGTTTCGCGCCGGGCGATTTACGGCAGGCGAGCGCGGCGACGAGATAATCCCTGCCTACGTGCGCGTGAACTATATTTATGGAATTTTCATTTACGAGGTCCGCGATGGCGCGGGCCGATTGCACGTCGAGCGAATTTCGGAGCGGCATCTCGTGCCAGGAGGCTATCACCCCCGCGAGCGGCGCGCGAAGTGGGCTATCGGGTCGTACGGCGAGATAGATGGCATGCCCCCGGCTCGCCAGAGCTTGCGCCAGGTCGGCAACATGCACTTCGCCGCCCCCCATATCGCTCGCAGAGCATACCTGAAGGATCTTCATAAGCTTTCATCAAGCCGGAGCTTGAGAGTACCGCGCCACGCTAAAATTTATCCTGACAACTCTATGACGGTCTGCCTTTTTGGTCAATGAGCCGGATAGTAGATTCAACTTTTTTCCGATCGTCATCTTCGAAGGGGAAGATTCAAAATGGCTTCATTCGCTCGCGCATGACTGAAAGCTGAAGACCGGTATGTGTTCAGACAAGCAAAAAACCTCACCACGGAGACACCGCAGGCACAGAGATAAAGATTTCTTTCTTGGTTTTTCTCCGTGTCTCCGTGCCTCCGTGGTGAAAT
>JAKEHD010000401.1 GCA_022615215.1 Blastocatellia bacterium | reverse complement strand
GAATAGCTTGGTCGCTTAGGCCCCTTCCGCCTAAAGGCGGTACTCTGAACTCCCGTTTACTCTCTGGTCTGGTTGCTTCCAGATCAACTAGCACAAGTCGTGTCGTAAGTGTTCAGACTTTTTCAGGGCATTGCCAGGCAATAGACATCTCCCGCCTGCTTGTGGTCGGGAAGGGTTGCTTGCGCCCGCGAGTGGTTATAGAGCAATCAGCGGGTGCAAGCGGAAGAAAGAAATCTTTGCCCCTTCCCGACCTGTGATCTAAATCGAACCTTATGAGATTGGTACACTCCCCCGATGATAGGAGCGGAGTTCAGAGTTCAACCAACAGGGTTGCTGGCGCTCCAATCTGGCAAGCTAAAGCTTGTACTCTGAACTTCATCTCTGTCCTAATCTTGTGTGGTTCGATTTAACGTCATTTGCTGATGAAAGCACATCTGGCTTGATTCAAAAAACCGTTTCTCTAAACATATATGAGGGGTCAGCGCACCTCGAAAGGCAGTTTTACGGTCGAGGTAGAGAGTCGCCGCTGTACGCCGTCGAAAACATCAACCTCGAATGGCTTGCCTATGTTGTTTCCCGCGAGGTCTTCAATCGTCGATATGATCTTCAGGTTGTAAGCCCCGCGAGGCCAGGGACCGCCGGGCACAAATATCCATCGGCGCTCCTCCGTATCGAGCGAGATATTTCCTTCTACTATCGCGCCCGCATCATTCGTCACATAAATGACCCGCTCGGCCAGCGCGTGATCCATAGGCTCAGGGAAAACGACTGTGAGGGGTTCGCGTGTGTAGGATTTCGGAGACGCGATCTGCCAGCGAGCGGGGTCGGGCGGTTCGCGGTCGGGCGGTCCTACTTTGAAGACTTTTTGAAAACTCTCCTTGAGCGGGTTTCCGGTCGCATCTATCCACTCGCGGTCGATCACAAGCGCGTAGCTCTTCCCTTCTTCGAGCGCAGGCCCTATCTCTTCGAGAGGAAGGACTCCGCGCTTGATACGTCCGGGATCGATGAAAAGGGTCAGCCGCGTCATCTCAGGGTTCCATAGCTCTTCATCGATTTCGAGGAACGGAAGCTCGATCTCTTTTCCTGTGCTGTCGCGCAGATGTATGTGATCGTATATGCGCCCCCGGCTCATGGGCGCGGAGAAATGAACGTAAAATTTGAGCAGGTTCTCAGGAAGCAGATCGGCGCTCGGATAAATACGGCTCACCTCAGTGGTCGAGACCGTCTTTCGCGGCGGCAGTTGAAAGAGGGCCGTGACCGGCGCATCTCTCAATTTTTTTTCGCCCGGCAGTTTACGGGGATGAAAAACCGCTCGATAAGTTATGCCCGGCTCAAGCGGGAACTGCGGCTCGAAGCGAATAACATCCGACCGGACGCTGTAAGAGCCGAGCATAGCGGGCAAGTTCCGGTCAGCCGCGCCTTGCGTCTCGACATAAACCGATAGGAGGGCCTGCCAGTCTGTCAGTTCCCAGTCTGTTTTTTGCAATCGTTGAAGCAAGGCCGCGCTGAGACCTGAGACCTCGACTGCGGCTCTGTTTGTGTTTACAGGATCAGGCACCCAGCGCACGGAAGAGCTACGCTGCGGCGTCGTGTAGCTCTCTCTGCTCATCGCCGCAGCATTCCCATAAGATTGAAAATTTATTGACGCGCCGATAGCTATTATCAAAATGCCAAAAGCCACCGGCACCGCGCCGCGCTTTAGAATTCGAGCCATCTTCGTGCTGCCTTCGTGCTGTTTTCGTGCCGTCTTCGTGCCGTCTTCCTGTCAGGGCAAAGGCATCGTTTCGAGATCGAGCGAGCCGCCTTCCGTGCGGCGCAGCAGGAGGACGTTCTTGCTGTCGAAGCGGTCGAGGTGATCCACACCCGTCCAGCCTTCTACGGTCTCATAAGGCAGCCCCTTCTTTCCGTCGCCCCTCACAGGTTCGACTATGCTCTCGTAGTTTCCGATGTCCTCGGCGCTGATCTTCATCACGCCCCGGCTGCTGTTTGCCATCAGCAGATAATCCTTGCCGTCTTTCTGATAGACGATCATGTCGAGCGGGCGATTGCGGTTTCCGAGTTCGGCTATGGTCTTGCCCTTGATCTTCGCGCCGGGTTTCAAATCCTTGACCGGGAACTGCACGAGCGGCGTACAGGTGTAAGCGGCCAGGAGATGCGGCTCGTTGCCTATCTTGAAAGGCACGAAGGTTCGCACGGGAGATCGCGTCTCGAATCGCCCGTGCGCGCCATGATAAATCTCCACGCTCGTAGGCTCGGAGACCGCCTTGAACGGGAACGGAATGGCGCGAAGGGTCGAGGCGAATTCCTCGTTGGAGAGTCCCGCGATCAGGACTTCGCCATTGAGGAAGGCAATGTCTGTGATCGATTCCTGCCGGGGATTGCGCTGGCGATTGCCCTCGCCCGTTGTTGCGTCGGGCGGCGCATGCGAGATCTCGGCGCGAGAGAATTTCACCTTGTCCAGAGAGACGACCTCGGGCTGTCCGCCCGCTTTCACACGGACGAGCACAGGCACGGCATCAGGGCCACGCCCGCGCGAGACCGCGAGGTATACGTTGTGCGAGAGGGGATTGACGGCCATGTCGTCTATTAGAATCTGATCTGCGGTCGTGCCGAGCAGGGCGGCTATTTTTTGATTTATGCCCTCGACCTTCAGAGGCTTGGCGCTCGAATTCGCTTTAACGTCGCCTGTCGAGATGGCGACTATGGCAGCGGATTTCGTGTCGGCGACAAACAGAACTCCGTCCGGCCCGAACGCGAGCGGCCCCATGGATTTGATTTCGGGCTTACCCTCTTTCATGTCCGCAGTCCAGTTGCCTGCGTCAGCCTTTAGCGCAAATAAGCCGAGCGCAAAGCAAGTCAAAATGATGCAGAGAGAGATTCGTTTCATAGTAGGCTCCTTTCATCGAGATGCGGGATTAGACTCCACTGGAAACACTATTGATGAAAGAGGATTATCTTGCGGCAGACGAAAGCCTGTCAAGTTTTTGGGGGTGTAACGAAATGTAAAATCTTTTCCAGAGCTACAAGGTCAGGCTGTATACTTGAATCCGAATCATAGACGGCGCAGCAGATGGCCGAACTTCGGGTCCGCGCGCAGCATATCTCTTATTGAGACGGGCCAGGCGAGCGACGGAGCCGGGATTCCTGCTTGCAAGCCGACTTCGTTACTCTCGGACTTGTGAGCATACGTCTCAAACAACATTCGAGCTATGAAGGAAAAGAGTTATGAATAGAAATTCTATTTCACACATGCTGATAGTTATCGCCCTGTTAGCTGCGCCCGCCGGATACGCAGGGCAGAGTCAATCCGCTTCGACGCAGGCGACCACGCAGAAGGATTTCGCTCCGGGAAGGCTGAACCCGTCGGCCCCGCCTGAAACCGAGATGCTAGGTCAACTCGCGGGCATCTGGCTTGTCGAACAGACTGTAAGGAACAGGGACGGGAGTTGGTCCGACAAAAAGACTTACGCCGAGTGGCGATGGTATTACATACTCGACGGCCACGCCGTTCAGGATGACTGGATCGCGCCTCCGCCCGATGATACGTCTTCAAAGGCTCCGCGATTTTTCGGCACGAACATTCGCATATACACCCCTGAAGAAAAGCAATGGATGATGGCCTGGATAGACACGAGCGGCCGGCGGCTTGCGACCTATACGGCGGTAAACGAAGGCGGCAAGGTTATAATGACCGGCCACGAAGCGAGCGGCCGGATGGCCAGAAACACTTTCTATAACATCACGAAGGATTCTTTCGACTGGATGAAAGAATGGACTACGGATGAAGGAAAGACATGGTTCGCCGTTTCGCGCATTCATGGCACGCGAAGGAAATAAACTCTAAAAAACACGGCGGTCCTGCTTATGAAAAGCCAAAAAGGAACCTCATGAGACCACACTTGCATTTTGGATTGAGAAGCTGATATTTTCTCTGAGCACATAATATTGAATTCTGAGCCGCATTTCGCTCCGGCACCATGCAGTGCCGGTTGTAGGAGGATATATGAAGATCAAGATCGTTCTCTCGTCTATTCCCCTGCTCATGCTTTTTGCGGTCGCTCAGGCTCAGGAAGTCGACACCTCGCAAAAGGCGGCCGAAAAACTTCGCGCCATGCACTTCAACCAGGACTTCGAAGGCGGATACCTGGAAGGGCGGAAATTGAGCGCGCAGTTTCCTGATTCGGAAGAGGTGCGGGCCTGGTTCGTTCTCAATATGTCGAGAAACAACATGGCCGATGAAGCGGTCGAGACCGCCGAGAAGATGAGCATTTCAAAGCCCGATTCCTTCTGGAGTTGGTTTGCGCTCGCCAGCGCATTGAACCGTCACGACTCGCGCGGGAAAGAATCGCTCGCAGCAAGCGAGAAGGCTCTCTCTCTTGCGCCCGACCGCATGGAAACCATCTGGGTGAGGGCCGAAGTCCTGCGCCGACAAGACAAGGCGGACGAGGCTGTGACTTTCATCGAACAGAATATTGGTAAACTGAAAGACCCCTCCGAACGGGCCGAGTTGATCGTCACAAAAGCTCTGGCTCTCTATCCGTTCGGTCCCACGCGCGACGAGGCAAAGGTGACAGCCTCGTTTGCGGCTTTTGAGGAGGCCCGCCGAATCGATCCGCAAAACGTCAATGCATGGTATCTGCACGGCTATTACCTGACCACAAACCGGCGATACGCCGAGTCGTACACTCTGCTGAAGAAAGCGGTCGCCCTCTCGCCTCTGGGACTATCTATCCACAGCGCCTACTGGAATGCGATCAGCGGCTTGAAAGACAAGACCGCAGAGGAAAAGCGCGCTGAAATCGAAGCAGACATAAACGCATTGCTCGCCGCTCGCCCAGACTCGCTCGTTCTGCTTTCGAGAATATCGAATCAGTACAACAGCCTAAAACTCACCGACAAGGTGAAAGAGGTAGAAGATCGTATACTCCGTCTTGGCCCTGACAGCAGCGAGGCCGAATGGGTGCTTGTGAACCGCTACCGCCGTCTGCGCGAGGAAATGGGAGAAGCGCCGAACAAGGAGCAAACGGCCGTCTACCGAAAAGCGCTCCGTGATTTCATCGCGCGTCCGCATCATCACAGAGAGACGCTAAAGGGAGATGCCTACAGGAGTCTTTTTTACTCCATAAAAGACGACCCGGCGACCGGCGGCGACGAGATCCTCGAAGTCGTGCGCGGGATGGCCCTATACGAAGGCATCAATCCTCATACAACTTTTGCCGGAGGCGCGATAGCCCTGGCCGAGCGCACGAAGCATTTCCGCGAGGCCGAAAAGATAGCCCGCGATGGAATAGTGGAGGCGAAGAAAAAGATAGACAGTCAGCGCCGATTCTACGAAACCGAGGGCGACTACGAAAAGGCTGTCAATTGGATGACCTCCATGATGTACGACGCCCTCGGCTGGGTCTTCTTCAACGAGGGAAATCTCATCGAAGCAGAGAAAGAACTGACTCGATCTTACGATCTAAACCACGAGAGCCTGACGAATCTGCATCACCTCGGCAGGCTTTATGAAGCGAAGAAGGATTTCGAGAAGGCTGAAGAGTTCTACATTCGGGGATCGAATGTTTCGACTCCGGGCGCGAATCCGAACGCCCAAGCTCTCAAGGATCTCTATGAAAAGCGGCACGGCAGCCCTGCCGGTTATGAAGGGTATCTGGCGAAGCTCAAGGACACAGATCGCGCGAAGAGAAAAGAGCGCGTGCTCAGCGAGCGCAAAGCCGAGGCCGAGCCTGCCTTAGCCTTCACGCTGAAATCGCTTGCGGGGAAACCTGTGTCTCTTGAAAGCCTGCGCGGCCGTGTAGTTGTGATCAATTTCTGGGGGGTCTGGTGCGGATGGTGTGTCAAAGAGATGCCCGATTTCCAGAAGCTCCATGCGAAGTACAAGGATGACCCGGATGTCGTCATACTGACTATCAACAACGACCCCAATCCGAGCATAGTCGCTCCCTGGATGCGAAAGCACAAATACGACTTCGCGGTGCTTTTCGACGACGGCTATGTCAACAAGGTAGCCGTTCAGTCGTTTCCCACCACATGGTTCATAGACCGCGAGGGCCGCAAGGCTTTCGTCAAGGTCGGATGGAGCGAAAAGCTTTTCGAGGAATTCACCTGGAGGATAGAAGCACTGCGTGGTTCTCAGGCGAATTGAGGCGCAGGGAGATTTCTCGATATATACTGCGCGCGCCGTAAACAGGCATCTTCCTGCGAACCCGTAAAAGTACGAAGGCTTGCAGGCAAGACACCTGAGAAGGATATTTTCGTTCAAGCTATCGCTGAGGGCAGCTATCGCTTCATTTGAGAAGAGAGTCGATCAATCGGCCTACGCTCTGGTGAAGATCTTTTGGAGCGCCATAGAAGACCGATGCAGTCTTCCCCTCACGGTCGAAAACGAACATGGTCGGAACACTGTTGATGTCTCCGAATGCCTTGACCAGTTCCGCAGACCCCATAGCCACGCGAACCGCCGGGGCAAGCGACCCTGTAAGTTGTCGCACCTCCGCATCTTCGGATTCGATGGCCATCGCAAGCACAGTCACCCTGTCGCCATAACGCCGTTTGACCTCGCCCAACCAGTCGAGAGTCGAACGGCAGGGCGGACACCAGGTGGCCCAGAATTCGACGATGACCACCTGACCTGACAGGTTTGAGGATTCGATTGCCTGTCCCCGAATATCTTTCATGGAGAAGGCAGGCAGCGAAGCGATCTCTATATCTTCATCGGGCCGGACCTGATACTTTCTGGCCAGTTCTTTACTGTCGCGCAGTGCCAGGTCGATCATTCGCGAGAGGTCTTTTTTGAATTTTTCGTGATTTGCAGGGTCTCTCCAGGGGGCGTACCTTCCTCCCTGATGGTCCCATCCGCCGAAATCTTTGGGCTTGGCAACCAGCACTTCGTCGACGAATACAACCGGATATCTCTTGAGTCCGAAACGCGCGGCGAGCGAGGATGTGCCCCAGTTCTCGCTGACGAATCGGACGCGGCCTCCGTATTTCCGGACCACCTCTTTTATCAGCAAACTTGCCGGATCAGAAAGGCTTCAGGTGTAAGGCCAGCGCACAAGCGTGACTGTGACCTGTTTGCCGTTGAACTTCGTACCGGCCCTCTTCGCTTTCGATTGCGCACCGGCCGGAAAGTTAAAGAGCAACAGAATGGCAAGGCTCGCAAACCCATAAATTTTTATTCGTCTCATCGTTTCATCCCCTCTGTAAGTTCGAAATAGCGAGGCAGGATCCTCTCCAAAATCACTGCCGACTCTTTTATCTCTGCTTTATCAGTTTCGCCCACGCCGTCGAGCACGCTCCGGGCTATCTCCCAATACATTAGCCCTATGCTGTGGTCTGAGTCTCCGCTTACAAGTTGAGCGCGCAACGATTCGCCTTTTTTCTTCAAAACAGTCAAAGTGTCCGGCCCGGGCGCTTCAGCTTTTATGAGGCAGAGGTTGCGATAAGCTTCCAGGTACTGATGGAGCGCGCCGTAGAACCTCTTCGCCTCGTTCAACTCTGAGGCAAGTTTCAAAGTGGAGTTGACCACGTTGAAGAGGCGTTGCTGGTCCTTTGCTCCGGGTTGTCGGTAGGCTTCGAGTACCTCTGCCTCCAATTTATTCAACTCAGGTTCGATAGATCGAAGACGAGGGGGGTGTCCCGTTGAAGGGAACCGGAGTTGTCGACAGAAGAGCGCGAAATCGAGGTATACTGCGCGCGGGATGAAATGACAGTTTTGAGTAGAGATACCATCG
>JAKEHD010000400.1 GCA_022615215.1 Blastocatellia bacterium | reverse complement strand
TCTCATGGAGGTAGCGACAGGTTTGCACAATTTGCGAGTGAGGCATCGCAAGCGCGCCTTGCGACGATGAGCAGAAAACCTTATTTTTAATAACGTCTAATATTTCAGCCAGGCGATGCTCGTCAAGCTACGGCGCAATATTCGCCCTGATACGCCAACCTTGCAACTCGATAGCGATCTGAGTGATGCTCAGAGCATGAGCAGACGAACCGCCGCTTCCTTCCCTCACTTGCAACCGGAGTTCGATACTCTCGCCTACGAACTCGCAGCATTGCTCAATGCCAGATCAGACCGCCCTCTTGCTTCTTCTGGAAGGATTGTGATTTCTATGGGAGACAAGATCGAGCCGGGCGACACTCAGGAAATCTCAGACGTGATTTCCAAAGTGGATGCGATAAAGGATCCCGTGGCAAGAGATAAGGAATACCAGAAGCTTGCTGTCAAAGCGTCGCTCAAGGAGAACTTATGGCTGGCCGAGGATATCATATCTAAAATAACCACCGATGAAATTCGCCAGGAAACGACCTTCAAAGTCTACAGTCCTTTTATCAGAAAGGCTATAAGTGAATCCGATTGGTCACTATCGGAGAAGTATGCATTGAAGGTGGAGGATCCTCTGGGCCGGACCCTGGCATTCGACCGCATGGCCCAGGCGATGGCCCGGTCGGATAAAGACAAACTCGATAAAGACAAGCTCTCCATAAAGAGGATATATAATGTCGCTTTGACGCGGCTCGAACGCAACTCGCCGACTGAGGCAGTGGTGAAAGCTTTCTTGATAGTGGCGAGGTCGCTCTATCCTCTGGACCCGATAGAGGGCGTAAGGGCGATCAACTCTGCCGTATCGGTGCTGGATGAATTGACGAAAAGCGGAGGGGAATTGGGAGAAGCCTCGCTCAGGTCCGAATTGCACCTGTGGGTTAGATTGCCCAATAGCTATGCCTTTGTAGAAGAAGCCATAGATACAATCGATATGTTTGGAACTGCTCTCAAGGAGATAGCAAAACGCGACGTAAAAGAGGCATTGATTATTGCCATCGGGTTTACCCATCCGGGACTCGAAGCACTAGCTCATCTGGCGATCAGCAAGGCTTTACTGGAAGAAGCAAAGAAGCCATCGAGCCGCACCCCGCAAGTAAAAAAACCGGTTTCAGTAGCCCGACCGTGAGGGATGCCTTTCTTTCCTGTTCCCGGCTCGTTGGCTTACATTAAATTGCGATCATCAAAAGCCGGGAACGACGGCAGTGATGAAATAGATTTGCGGCGACAGTTGCGGACGGACGCCTTTCTCCTTTTTGCCGACACTTTGATACATGCCTTTATCAGGAATCATTCCGGCAGATGCCCGCCTGTAGTTTGTGCCCGGTTGTGATAACCTGTTTCGGCGTCTCTGCGAAGGATTTCGTCTTCGCGGCAGAGGCGAAAAAAAGTGCATTCGCTCGATGATACTATTGCGTACTTATGTATGGTGGGGTGGGAACGGACAGATGAATTGGGAAATGAGACCCTAGACCGGGCGGAGGAGACGCTAGCGCGGTCCGTCGGGGGCGATCATTCAGCATTTGCAGAGATCGTGGGCACACATCAAGCTATGGTCTTCGGCCTGGCTTACCATTTTCTGCGAGATCGCTCGCTGGCGGAGGAGTTGGCGCAAGAAGTGTTCCTTCATCTCCACCAGAACCTCTCCGCCATCAAGTCCCCCGCCCACCTCACTTTCTGGCTCCGCAAGGTCACAAGCCACCGGTGCATAGATCAAACCCGGCGGCGAAAGGTGAGACCGCAAGTGAGCCTTGAGGATGTGCCCGAACCCATTGCGGCAGAGAGGTCTGCCGACCCTTTGCTTTCCGAGATGTTGAGGCGTGTGGTAAATACGCTTCCCGAAAAGCCGAGGATGGTCGTGATACTCCGGTATCAGGAAGACCTGGAACCGGCCGAGATTGCCGAGATGCTCGATATGCCCGTAAATACCGTGAAGAGTCACCTGCGGAGGTCGCTCGCCATCTTGCGCGAGAAACTGACCCGCTGTTTGGGAGAAGTAAAAATATGAGCCGCCTTGATGATGAACTTAAACTGGCCCTCGGGCGCATGGAGCCATCGCCCGATTTCACCGATCGCGTCCTGAAAGCTATCAACCCCTCGCCCGCGCCTGAAAAGAGTTGGTGGCAGTCGCTTACCGGCGCGTTCCAACTGCCGAGAGTCCGATGGGTCGCTGCCGCTGCGGCCGCCTCTCTGCTTATTGTGATCCTTGCGTTCCAATACTGGCAGCCCCGGCCTATTGAGCAAGTGAAAGAGATTGCAAACGCCGGGACTCAACCGCCCGCTGAATCTGTCGACAATGGCGTTGCTAAAAATCCGACACAGCCTCCGTTGTCTAATATTACTGCTAATAACACCGGTGGAAGCAAGGTTGAGGATACGCCGAGGAATATCAGGAACAACAATGGTCCGAAGCGGCGTCCCGTGAAGCGCGCGCGTTCTGCCAAAGAGATTGCCGCCGAAGCCGAAGGCCAGGCCGCCAAAGAGCAGTTGCTTCTGGCCCTTCGAATTGCCAGCACGACCCTGAGCGAGGCACAGAGGGTGATTCGAGGAGATGACGAACAGCCGAGGCCTGAGCCAGCGACCAGAAGATAGATGTTTGTGGAGGATATAATGAAAACGATAGCTACTATTTCGATAAGATTGATCTTTCTCGCCTTAGCGATTTCAGCCCTGACAGCCCCGCCCGCTTACGGGCAGGAGGCCAGGCTGGAGATTTCCCATCTCGATAGATTCGCAGACAAGGCCGCTGAGATAATCGATGTCAACGTCGATCAAACCCTTCTGCAACTCGCGGCGAAGTTCCTCAAGCCCGAAAGATCGTCCGATGAAGCGATTGCCAAACAGATACTGACGGACTTGAAAGGAATATACGTCAAGAGATACCAGTTCGAGACCGAAGGCGAATATCTGGCTTCGGACGTGGAGACGATCCGCGCGCAGTTCAACCAGCCCGGCTGGGCCAGAATAGCGAACGTGCGAAGCAAGCGAAAGGCTAGTTTCGACGTGGTGATAATGACCGACGGGAGCGTCATCAAAGGGCTTGCGGTCCTCGCAGTCGAACCGAGGGCGCTCACAGTGGTCAATGTTGTAGGCCCGATAGATGTCGAGAAGCTCTCTTATCTGGAAGGCAAGTTCGGCATTCCGAATTTCGGGCTGGAAAGAGCCGATAAATGAAATAAGGAGGACAAATGATCGCGCTTAAAAAGAGACTCGTCCTTCCCGTCCTTGCCGCGCTGATACTCGTGCCGATGATTTCCATTTCGGCCCGCGCGAGCGACAAGAGTTTCAGCACCGTAGTCAAGCACATTCAAGCCGCCTACAAGGGCAAACGCCAGGGCACTTTCGGTATGATCACCTTCGCCAGGTTCCTCGTGAAGGTGATACGTCCGGCGGGCGTCAAGAATTTCAAAGTGGTGATGTTCAAAGAGGTCGACTTTTCGCGCTTCCCCGGAGAAGTCGAATTTCACAAGTTCATGAACGACACCGTACACCCATCGTGGCAGCCGCTCGCGCAGATCAGTTCCCGGCGCAACAAACAGTGGGTTTACGTTTACTTCCAGGAAGAGAACGAGCACGCAAAGTTCCTCGTGGTCGCCATGGAGTCGAAGCAGGCTTTCGTGGTCCAGTTCAAATTCGACCCTGAAAAACTGGCCCGCTTCATGGAAGACCCGAAAATAATGGGCATATCGCTCGTGGGCAAAAAAGAGAAAGACCGGCAATCCCACGAGCAGCACGAAGAGGGCGATAAGCCGGAATCGAATTCGGATAATACTGTAGAGAAGACCGATAAAAAGATACCACCTCTCTTTTGATCGTCGAACATGTTCCAAACTGCCAACCTTCTGAGGCTGTCGGGCGCTGAGACCATCGCGTCTGACAGCTTTTATTTTTATGGCTTGCGCATAAAGATTTCTTTCTTGCTCGGCATTTGTTTGCCGCCGGGTCCAACAAAACCGGTGCGGCGTGAGCCGACGAGTGGTATGATCGTTCCGCCTCTCGAATTTATGCGAGTGAGGAAGGACGAATGGTTATGAGATATTCGAGCGCAGGCAAAGCCTGGGTTTGCATGTTGGTCGCGGCGGCGATTATTTCAGTCGCGCCAATGAGCGCAGGGGCGCGGCAGGGAGCGCAAGGCACCGCCTCGTTGAAGACCAAACTCGCCCGGATACTGAATCGCTCAGGGTACACTTACACGAGGGCCGCAGACAATGTGTGGACCGTTGACTTCAAGGGTGATTCGCTCTCTGAATTCCATCTCTTCATCACCTCCACCGAAGACCTTGTAATCATAGGAGCGGTCGTCGCCAAAAAAGGCGTCATGAGAGTAACGCCTGAGATGATGCGCAGGCTGCTCAAACTGACTCACGATCTGGACCGCGCGAAGATAGGGTTTGACAAAGACGACGACCTGTTTGTGAGGGTCGATGTCAGCGGCAGACTCTTCGACGACCAGGAATTCAAAGCCAACATCGAACAGGTCGCCGCCGTGACCGACCGGGTCTTCCGAGAGATCAAACCATTCATCAGAGCGCAGAGATAATCAAAAAGGATGAAGGATGAAAACCTCTTCACTCCGTACTTCATCCTTCATCCCTCATCCTTTCCGGGACGATTCCTGCCGGATATTATTTGACTGCTATGCAATCGACTTCTATCGAGTAGCCGGGCAGCAACTCTGCTCCGACGGTCGTGCGCACGGGATAGATTCCGTCTTCCGCGAAATATCGCCTGTAGACTTCGTTCATCTTCGCGAAATTGCCGAGGTCGGCAAGGTATACGTTCACCTTCACCACGTCTTCGAATGAGGCCCCGGCCGCGGCGAGAATGGCCTTGATATTATCGAAGACCTGAACGGCCTGGCGTTCGAAATCTCCCTCCACGACCTTGCGCGTGGCCGGGTCGGCAGGCACCTGCCCTGCGACATATATGGTGTTGCCCGCGACCACCGCCTGGCTGTAGGGACCGATGGGTCTCGGCGCGCGGTCGGTCAGTATCTTCTGTTTGGGAGTTTTGGCTCCGCTTCGTTGTGCTGCGCGCGCAGGCGCTTTGCTCGATTCGGTAATCGCCGCCGCTCCTATCGCAGTCGCGGTTGCGCGCTTGAGAAATCTTCTTCGACGCATCACGGTCCTCCTTCGTTCGATCATGGTCAGCCGTTTCACCCCCTCTTCGAGCGGCTGCCGGTCAATCAGGTTTTTGTTTTCATGTCAAAGCTTCACACTTTGCGTGCCGTCACGATGGGCTGATAATATCCGCTCTCTTCAGGTCTGTGCCAGCGAATCTCCGAAAACCCCGCCTCAGTGAGAATACGGCTCAGATCATCGCGTAACAAAATGCTGTAACAGGTCGTATAGTGCGCCGTGCGCCAGCCCTGTCGCTCCTCTGTGATGATGAACTGGTGCAGTCGATAAGACTTGCCATCGGCGGACCAGTTCCAGACCTGAAAAACTATTCGCCTTCCTTCGGGGTCATCGAAAACGCGCGGAAGCGTGGAGCGCGGTCGTTCGCTTGCGACCTGGTCATAATCCCTTATGCTCGCCAAGAGCAATCCATGCGGGCGCAACTTCTCTTTCATGTTGCGCGCCGCCGCGAGCAAATCGTCATCGCTCGACAGGTGAGGCAGCGCATTGTCGCACGAAATCACCACGTCGAACATGCCTTCGACCCGCGCAGTCAATTCGCGAAAATCCGAAACGCCGAAGGTCGCTGAGACGCCGAACGAGGCGGCCTCTCGCCTGGCTCGCTCGACCGAGGCCGCGCTTATATCTGTGGCATGCACGCGGTATCCCCGCGCCGCAAGCCCTATGGCCTGAGTCCCTATGCCGCAGGAGCAATCGAGCACGGAAACCGCGGGCTCCTCCGCTTGAGCGCGAATCAATCTATCGAGCACCTCGCCTTGCCATAAGACTCCCTGTTTCCAGTCGGCGAAAATCAGGTGATAATCGCCGACCATCTCTTCGTAAAACTGTAACACGTCATCTTCCATAGCTGCTGGCCCTTACAAAGATAATCGAGCGCATCGGGGATGCGTCGAGAGGCTGGCGATTGCGAATCGAAGCCGCCCGCTTCCGGCACATATCCTATCACGATTGCCACTCTCTTTATCGGCTGTCGCTTCAACAGGGGTTTAGAGTCCAGTCTTCAGGCTGCTGGCGCACGCTATGGGCGTGGACGGGTGTAATTAAAAGTGGGACTCGATTTCCGGTGCCTCCTTGACTCGACAGCTTGGCAAGTGCTAGCACCATTACTCAATAACGCTTTTTTTGGAGTGCTG
>JAKEHD010000399.1 GCA_022615215.1 Blastocatellia bacterium | reverse complement strand
TTCAATGCGTCGAGGAGGGCGTGACGCGCGAGGAATTCCTCGACGCATTCAACGTGGCGCTCGTTGTGGGCGGCTCGATAACGATTCCGCATCTGCGCCGCGCCTTCGAGCGGATGGACGAAGCATTCGAGCGCGCGAAAGAGTAAGAGCGACCCATAGGCAGATTGGCGGTTGCGCAGATTGCTCGTTTGATCGCAGGGAATGATCGTTCAGCTATGAGACTGAAATCTGATAGCTGACAGCGGGTGACTGATCACTGACCACTGGCCACTGATCATTCGAGAGACATCAGCCAAATATCGGCCTCGGCGATTTTAAGGCTGAAATATATATGACGATCATCCCTTAAAAGGGCCATCCCTGCGATGTCATTCGGATCGGTCGATAAAACTTCGCGCACTTTTTTTGTCTTGCTATCGACCAGATATAGCTTGTCCTGATAATAAAAAAGCAGCCTCCGGTCATCGCTCAGCCAGGTGGGGCGAACTCCAAAGTCTGTCAATTTCTCGTATCGCCGAGACTCAAGAGAATAAAGAACTATTCCGAGTTGCGATCCTGGGCGAGACTGCAACCCGGCCAGCTTTCGCCCATCCGAAGACCAGGACCAGGGGGCAAACCTCAATTCCGGGTTGCTCATCTCTGGTAGAACCTGCGGCGTTTGCTGCGTCCAGGGCTTGCCCATATCCAGTATGGATGTATGTACTTTCTGCCCGCTGTAAGCGAGGCGAGTTCCATCCGGCGACCACACGGGATAATAAACAATCCGTTCCGGCGATTTCGTGATCTGGCGCAAACCGCTGCCGTCTGTGTTGATGGTCCAGATTTGGAACTTTCCATCGCGATCCGAATAAAACGCAACCTGTTTGCCGTCAGGCGAAAAGCGCGGACCTCGATCTCTTTGAATATCATCGGTCAACTGGCGCAGCGGGCCTGTTCCATCGCTTCTAACTATCATGAGGTCTTCCTGTGTTTCTCCCCGTGATGAAAAGACCAGCCATTGACCGTCAGGCGATAGGTCCAGACTGCCCATTTGCCTCGCCCCCTCCGTGATCCAGACCGGCTGCCCCGATACAGTCTCTTCAACCGGGTCGAATACGGCTCGCCGAATATTTATTTTGCTGAACACATTCACATACGCAATATGCCGCCCGTCGCGAGAGAAACTTATATCTGGCTATAGGATGAAGGAGTCCTCACCGCTTCGGGCTGTCCGAGCACCTTTCCGCTCTCTTCCTCTATCGCTACCCGCCAGAGGTTCATGCTGCCGCTACGGTCGCTTGCGAAGTATAGATACTTCCCGTCGGGCGACCAGGCGGGATTCCAATCGAGAGCCTCATCATCGGTAACTTGAACCGGCTCGCCGCCCGTTGCCGGAATCGTCCATAGGTCACGCTGCCCGCCTTTTTGCAGACCCCAGTAAGCTATTCTATGGCCGTGAGGGGACCAGGCAGGCTGAACCGCGTCTCCTTCCGTGATGAGCCTCTTCTCGCCTGTGGCGACGTTGATAGCCCACAGCCTGCTGGGGATGACTGAACGATTAGCCGGGTTTCTGGTTCTAGCTGCGGCGCAGATTATTTCCTTTCCATCGGGCGACCAGGCCGGATTGTAACCGAAATCCGTGAGCCTTCTGACATTCTCGCCCGTAGCACCCATAATAAAAATACCCCCGCCCTGCCTGTCTGAGCGAAAAGCTATGAGCTCTCCGTCGGGCGAGAACACGGGGTGAGTATCGTTGTCGGTCGAATCCTTTGTGAGGTTGATGGAGGTTTGCCCGCCTGCCCTCTGTGAATAGATGTCCCAGTTGCCGCCTGCACGACTTGCGTAAACGAGCGACCTGCCATCGGGTGAAAGGCTGGGAAAGAGTTCCTCGCCGGGTTGATTTGTGAACGGGGTGAAGGTGGCATTTCTCCAATCGGGCGCTCCCGGTTCGCTCCCGGGGGCAGAGCGCAACAATGAATATAAAGAGGCTGCCAGAATCACAAGCAGTGTTGTAATAAAGCTGGCTTTCGCGATCCATTCGCCCCAGCCTTTCTTTTTGAAACGGGACCGGGCAGTTGCCCCGAACGACATGCGAGAGTCTATATCGCGTTCGAGTCGCTCAAGGTCTGCGTGCAGGTGCGAGGCTGTCTGATAGCGTAGCTCCCTGTCCTTCTCAATCGCTTTGCTCATTATTCTTTCTAGTTCCACAGGCAATGTCGAATCGGAATCCGTGACGGGCGCGGGCGCTTGATTTAGAAGGGCGTCGAAAGCGGCTGCTGCGGAGTTGCTTTTGAATGGCAGTTCGCCTGTCACCATTTCATAAAGGACGATTCCCATACTGAACAAATCCGTTCTATGATCGATCTCGCGCGAGAGCGCCTGCTCAGGCGACATATAATTTATCGTGCCCATCACCATCCTCGACTGTGTGTGCATGCTGAGAGCCTGCTCATCGCCAAATCTATCCGGTCGCTCTGTCAGCTTCGCCAGTCCGAAATCCAGCACCTTAACATAGCCGTCGCGTCGTATCATTATGTTCTCAGGCTTTATATCCCGGTGAATGATTCCTGCTGCTAGCGCCGCCGAAAGCGCTTCGGCGATCTGTATGGCTATATCGAGAGCTTCTTTCAACTCCAATTTGGAGGCGGTCATACGCTGCCGCAGCGTCTCGCCTTCTATGTATTCGGTCGCTATGAAGTGTGTGTTTCCGTGCTGTCCTATATCGTAGACGGTGAGAATATTCGGATGATTGAGCGCGGAAGCGGCGCGCGCTTCCCTTTCGAATCGCTGCAATTGTTCAGTGTTGTAGGTGAATCGCGGGGGTAGAAATTTCAGAGCGACTTTGCGTCCAAGTCTCGTGTCTTCGGCCAGATAGACCTCTCCCATCCCGCCTTTGCCCAAGAGCGAGACTATACGATAAGGACCGATTTGCTGATTTAGAGACGGAGCATCTGAAGATTCGGAAAGCGCTCGGACGGCCGCTTCCTGAGGCGAGTGTTCGATGAAATCTCCTGCACTGTCATAAGCTCTGAGAAGGGCCTCGACCTCGGCAAGCAAGGCCGCGTCTCCGGCACAAGCCTCAGATAGAAAAGCGGAACGATCTTCTGCATCGCGCTCAAGAGCGCTATGAAATAGTCTCTCGATGAGTTGCCATCGTTCATTATCCATTGTCGTTTTCGCCTTTGATCTCGTTATAGAGCCAGGCTTTGGCCAGCGCCCAGTCGCGCATAACAGTGGTAGGCGATATGCCGAGAACTTCGGCGGTCTCTTCGACGCTCAACCCTCCGAAATAGCGGAGTTCGACGATCTTACCCTTACGGGGATCGATGCGGGCGAGCGCGTCGAGCACATCATCGAGAGCGAGGGCTTCGCTGACCTGTTCCGCAGACAGCCCGGCAGCCTGATCGAGATCTACTTTGATAATCCCACCGCCTCGTTTTGCGCGCCGGTGGGATTTCGCATGGTCTATGAGTACGCGGCGCATCATCTGAGCAGTGACGCCGAAGAAGTGTGCTCGGTTCTGCCAGTGAACATCATTCTGATCTACGAGGCGGAAATAGGCTTCGTGAACGAGCGCCGTGGGCTGAAGCGTGTGATCCGCGCGCTCGCGGCGCAGATAATGGGCGGCCAGACTGCGCAGTTCATCATAAAGTATAGGCATAAGTTCATCGAGGGCCGTCGAATCGCCGTCGCTCCAGTCATTGAGCAGGCGAGTTACATGACCTGATGAGGGGTTTTCCATAGACTTACGCTCGATTATGCGAATCACCGTTAAGATTGTGTTCGTCTGTCGGTCTCATCGAAAAATCTCAGGCCGCGATGGTAGTTTCCACCCCGATATGTCGCGTTAATAAGTAGGGGCAGCATGATTTCTGTCCCGGTAAACAGAGCGCCTTCAATCGGGCGCTTGAGTTGTTGTGTGTCCGCGCGGTGAGGGCGGAACCAAAATTGTTGAGACAAAGGCGCTGTCTCTGTGACCGTCGCACAAAGAGAAAGCGTACAGAACCAGTCTAGTTCAGGACTCTCGCAAGG
Organism: Blastocatellia bacterium; assembly: GCA_022615215.1. Lineage (GTDB taxonomy): Bacteria > Acidobacteriota > Blastocatellia > UBA7656 > UBA7656 > JAKEHD01. The sequence continues at coordinate 1,563 of JAKEHD010000399.1, read as the reverse complement.
GTCAAATGCTGTGTTCATCCTCACCTATGTAATGAGCTTGATTGGCTCGTCCCTTACACCGGGTCGTTAAAAACGCTATTGAAATCAAATCGCCTATAGAAGCGAAAAAGCTCTTTTTCATACGATGAGCGGAATCCCTAACGGCTTATATGACGGGTCGTTATCCCGCTTTTAAGAATGGGAATTGATTCCTCAATACCCTGTCGTATTGCGGAGAGTGCAAATTATTATGAGGCGCGCTGCCTTGATTTGGTTTTCACAACTGATAGAGCAGCCACGAGTCACTCTTTTCGGTATCGCTCAAGGATATGTCGACTCTGATCAACATGGTTTCATCGACTCATATAACCAACCTGGCGGAAATCGCCGGTCTCAAAAATCTGTGAGCGGAGACGTTGGGAGATCCCCGTATATGCATTGCGATTCTGGACGGGCCGGTTGATCGGTCGCATCCTGGTCTTGCTACGGCTAACCTGACTACCCTGGATACGTTGGTGCCCGGAATCGCAGATCAGGGAGTTGCTGCAAAGCATGGCACTCATGTCGCCAGTATCCTTTTCGGACAGCACGGCGGGCCAATCCCTGGTATTGCGCCTCGCTGTCGCGGTTTGAGTATTCCGATCTTTAAAGATGGACCTGATAACTCTCTTACTCCGTGTTCTCAACTCGACCTCGCGCGAGCCATCTCACAGGCAGTTCAAGAAGGGGCTCACATTATCAACATAAGCGGTGGTGAAAGTTCTTCTTCCGGGACGGCTCACCCCATTCTCGCCGACGCTGTCGGAAACTGTGCTGCACATGGCGTCCTCGTTGTTGCTGCCGCGGGCAACGAGGGTTGCGACTGTCTCCACGTTCCTGGTGGGTTGCCTTCGGTGCTGGCAGTGGGAGCAATGGATTTGCAGGGCGAGCCTTTAGGCTTTAGCAACTGGGGCGAAGGTTATCAAGTCCAAGGCATTCTTGCTCCCGGTGAAAACATCCTGGGCGCAAGTCCCGGCAACGGGATAGTAGCCAATAGCGGCACCAGCTATGCCACCGCAATTGTCTCCGGCATCGCCGCTCTCCTGCTAAGTCTACAACTCAAACAGGGAGGCAGACCCGATCCTCACGCTGTTCGAGCGGCTCTTCTGAGTAGTGCGGTAGGATGCGATGATCTGCCTGCGACAGATTGTCGTCGTCTCTTAGCGGGTCGCCTTAATGTCGAAGGAGCTATGTCTCAAATCATACGAGGAGTATCTATCATGACTGATTCAACTGAAAGGCCAGAAAACGTTAGAGCACACGCGGCAGCAGATGCCGATTCCCAAGTGCCTGTTGCCCATACACCAGGAGCAGGGATTCGGGCCGCGACATCCGAGAGCGAGAGCTCTTCTGCCTCGGAATATCGGCAGCCCCCTCCGGTCAACAGTGAGGTGGCAAGCAATGCACCGGAGAATCCATTAGAAAGAGACGCCGCGCTCCCCAGCCACGCAAACACACCTGCATGTTCTTGCGGTGGAAGCGGAGCCTGTACCTGCGGAGGTAGTATACTGCGCGCGGGGCAAAATGAAAGTTTTTCCCGAGGGG
>JAKEHD010000398.1 GCA_022615215.1 Blastocatellia bacterium | reverse complement strand
CGCGCGGCCACGCGGATATGTACGGCTGCATAATCACGCCGCCCGTCTCGCCCGAAGCCGACCTCGGCATACTCTTCATTCACAACGAAGGCTACAGCACCATGTGCGGTCACGGCATAATCGGCATCACGACGGTTGCGCTCGAAACGGGCATGTTCGAAATGCGCGCGCCCGAAACCACTCTCAGGATAGACACCCCCGCCGGGCTTGTCACCGCGCATGCAAGGGTGAGCGACGCGAGAGTCGAAAGCGTATACTTTCACAACGTGCCGTCTTTCGTGCTGGCCCTTGACGCAGAGGTTGACGTGCCCGAACTGGGCCGCATGCGCTACGACCTGGCCTTCGGCGGCGCGTTCTACGCTTATGTCCGCGCGGAGGATGCAGGGGTCCGCTGCGCGCCCGAAGAGTTTCAGAGTCTCATTGAAAAGGGCATGGCGATAAAACGAGCGGTGATGGCGAGCATGTCCATAACACATCCTTTTGAAGAAGACCTCGGCTTTCTCTACGGCACGATCTTCACGGGCAAGCCCGAATCCGAAGGCGCGCACAGCCGCAATGTATGCATCTTCGCCGAGGGAGAAGTGGACCGCTCGCCAACGGGCACAGGCGTGAGCGGCCGCCTTGCGATTCATTACGCGAGAGGTGAAATCGCTCTCAATCAGCCGATAGTGATCGAGAGCATAATCGGCAGCCGCTTCACCGGGCGGGTAGTTGAAGAGACGAGCTTCAGCCCTCACCGGGCGATCATCCCTGAGGTGGAAGGCCGCGCACACATAACCGGCCGCCACGAATTCTTCATAGACCCGTCGGATGAACTGCGCGAGGGATTCCTTCTTCGCTAAACGGACGGGCAGGCATTTTTGCTGAAGACCATAATTGCGCTGAAAACTGATAGCTGATAGCTGATGGCTGAAGACTGATGGCTGATAACCGGGCGATTGCGCTGCATGTCGGAAACTTTACGTGTTATGATCTTTTGTGTAGAATCAGGCTTTTAGAAAAGCGAAGCTATTAGCGCGAGAGGTTATGCCCGGATGATTTGACCGTTGATGTAGAATGGTGGAGATCGTCCGAGGACTTAACGGGGAAAAGCAGATGTCAGTCAGAGAAGCCCTGCGGCAAACTAAAATCCGCGAATTGAAACCGTCGTCGCCTGCGTGTGTTGACCGAACAGCCACGCTCGCCGAAGCCATCGCTTCCATGCGCGGAACATCTACAGGCTGCGTGATGGTTTGCGAAGGTCAGCGCGTCACAGGCATACTGACCGAGCGTGACTTGGTCGACAAGATCGTAGGAGAGCCGGTCGCCTTCTCATCGGCCGTCGAAGAGTTTATGACGCGAAACCCTAAAACGCTGACCGCAGACGCGAGTCTCGATGAAGCGATACGCCTTATGGACCAGGGCGATTACAGGCACCTGCCCGTAGTCGACGGGGCGGGTGGAATAGAAGGAATAATCTCCATACAGCACATAATAGGTTTTCTGGCCGAACTGTTCCCCACCGAAGTGCTGAACCTGCCTCCGCGCCAAAATCAATATATAGATTCGCGGGAAGGCGGATGAATATACTGTGGATTGCGAGCGCGTCTATGCATAAAGTTATTTCTCTGCTCGCAATTCGCAAGGGGTAAGAGTTTATGGAATCAATGACGATTCTCAACAACGTGGAAGACAAACACATCGAAGAACTCGAATCCGTAACCATACGATTCGCCGGCGATTCGGGCGACGGCATGCAGCTTACGGGCACACAATTCACGAAGACCTCCGCGATAGTCGGAAACGACATCTCGACCCTGCCGGACTTTCCGGCCGAGATTCGCGCGCCCGCAGGTTCGCTGCCCGGCGTATCGGGATTTCAATTGAACTTTTCGAATCACGATATACGCACGCCCGGCGATGAACCGAACGTGCTCGTGGCTATGAACCCTGCGGCGCTGAAAGTCAATCTGGCAGACCTCGAACCGGGCGGCATACTGCTCGTAAACACCGATGCCTTCAGCGACAACAACCTCAAAAAAGCAGGCTACGGCTCGAACCCGCTCGAAGACGGAAGCCTTACCGGCTACCGCCTCTTCAAGCTGCCCATCACGACTCTCAATCGCGCCGCTCTGCGCGACGAAGTGGAGTTGCCGCCGAAAGAGATAGACCGCTGCAAGAACTTCTGGGCGCTCGGCCTCATGTACTGGCTCTACGACCGTCCGCTTGAGCCTACGATGAACTGGGTCAATGAAAAATTCAAGAAGAAGCCCGACGTGGTAAAAGCCAACGTCACGGCGCTCAAGGCAGGATTCGCTTACGCGGAAGCCGCAGAGATATTCACGACTCACTATCGCGTGAGGAAAGCGGCCATAGCTCCGGGCAAGTACCGCAACATCACAGGCAACGAGGCGACCGCTCTCGGTTTCGTTGCGGCTTCGGTGCTTGCGGGCCGTCCGCTATTTTATGCGAGCTATCCGATCACGCCCGCCTCGGACATTCTGCACGAGCTTTCGATGCGAAAGAATTTCGGCGTGAAGACCTTTCAGGCCGAAGACGAGATAGCTGCAGTATGTGCGGCCATAGGCGCATCGTTCACGGGCAATCTCGGTCTTACGGGCACGAGCGGGCCGGGGCTTGCGCTCAAATCGGAAGCCCTCGGACTGGCCGTTATGACAGAGCTTCCGGTCGTGGTCGTAAACGTTCAACGCGGCGGCCCTTCGACGGGACTGCCGACCAAGACCGAGCAGGCGGACCTCTTGCAGGCGATGTTCGGTCGCAACGGCGAATGCCCGGTCGCTATAGTCGCGCCCGCCACGCCCGGCGATTGTTTTCACATGGCGATAGAGGCTTTCCGCATAGCGACCCGGTATATGCTGCCTGTCATATACCTATCGGACGGCTATCTCGGAAACGGCGCGGAACCCTGGCGCGTGCCCGCTATGGACGAACTCCCGCGCTTCGAGGCCAACCTTTATAAAGACCCCGACAACTTCCAGGCTTACGCGCGCGACCCGCAGACGCTTGCGCGGCCGTGGGCCGTGCCGGGCACTCCGGGCCTTGAGCACCGAATCGGCGGACTCGAAAAACAGGACATCACGGGCAACGTCTCTTACGACCCTGAAAACCACATGCACATGGTCGAGACCCGCGCCGCAAAGGTCGCCCGCATAGCCGATGACATACCTGAGCTTGAACCGTTCGGCGAGCGGGAAGGCCGATTGCTCGTCGTGGGATGGGGATCGACTCACGGATCGATCACCTCTGCGGTAGAAGAGATGCAAGGTCGCGGAAGATCCGTATCAAGCGTTCACCTGCGTCACCTCAACCCGTTTCCCAGGAACCTGGGAGAGTTGCTAGGCCGCTTCGATCGCGTGCTGGTCCCCGAACTCAACATGGGACAACTCTGGCTGTTGATGCGGGCCAAATACCTCGTGCCTGCGATTTCGTTCCCGAAGGTCAAAGGCAAGCCGTTCAAGATCAGCGAGCTTACAGCGAAGATGGAAGAGGTCTACGAGGACTGAGCGGAATTATGAACGCTGAACGCGGAATGATGAATTTAATCTGCATTCGTCATTCGCAATCAGGTTTTCAAGAGAAGGACATTTAGATAATGAGCACTAACACAGATGCAAATCAGGGAGGCAACGGCGGGCAGCCTCCCGTCAAACTTACGCGGAAGGACTTCGTGTCGGACCAGGAAGTGAGATGGTGTCCGGGCTGCGGCGACTACGCAATACTTGCGCAGGTGCAGAAGGTCATGCCCGAACTCGGCATCCGGCGAGAGAACGTGGTCTTCGTTTCGGGCATAGGTTGTTCGAGCCGTTTCCCCTATTACATGAACACCTACGGGTTTCACTCGATTCACGGCCGCGCGCCTGCGGTCGCCACAGGCATCAAGGCATCGAACCCTGAACTCTCCGTTTGGGTGATAACCGGGGACGGCGACGCGCTTTCAATCGGCGGCAACCACCTGATTCATGCGATACGCCGCAATCTCGACATCAACATAATACTCTTCAACAACCGAATATACGGTCTCACAAAGGGACAGTATTCGCCCACTTCCGAGATGGGCAAACGCACGAAGTCTACGCCCTTCGGGGTGATCGATTATCCGCTCAATCCGCTTTCTGTCGCGCTTGCTGCGGAAGCGACCTTCGTCGCGCGTTCCGTAGACACTCACACACAGCATCTACAGATGATCGTTCAGCGCGCCATGGAGCATAAGGGCGTTTCGTTCGTGGAGGTCTATCAGAACTGCAACATCTTCAACGACGGCGCGTTCGATATGTTCACCGCGCGCGATGTGAAAGAAGACCGCATGATAGAGCTTGAGCACGGCCGGCCGCTCATATTCGGCAAAGAGCGCAATCGCGGCATACGCATGCGCAGCGATATGCATCTCGAAGTCGTCGAACTCGGCAATGGAGTGAGCGAATCCGACCTTATAGCGCATAACGAAAAAGCGCCCGACTCATATCTGGCATATATGCTCGCGCGCATGGAGTATCCGGAATACCCCGTCCCTGTCGGCGTATTTCGGGATGTTCAAAAGAGCACCTACGAGGATTTGCTGACCGAGCAGGTCGAGCGCGCCATACAGAATATGGGACCGGGCGACCTCGAAGGGATCATCAACAGCGGCGACACGTGGGTCATCGAGTAGATTTAGATATCATGTAGGGGTGGCCCTCTGTGGCCACCCCTCATTGAAAGCCATCGAGTTAAAAGCAATCAAGGGGCGACCACAGAGGGTCGCCCGTACATGACTTTCTTATAATGGAATTTTGCTATGATCTGTCCGCGATGTGGAGAAGAAAATCTTGAAGGCATAGACCGTTGCAGCAATTGCATGGAGCCTTTGCGCGACCGCGATGTGCCGCAGCCTACACGTGGGCTTCAACGCCTGATTATGGAAGAGCCTGTGAGCGCGATCAGCAGTTCCGCGCCCGTCGTCGTCGCGCCCCATGCAACCGTAGCCGAAGCCGTCCGGCGAATGCGCGAGGGCCGCATAGGGTGCGTGCTCGTGGTCGAGAACGATTTGCTGGTCGGAGTCTTTACCGAGCGCGATGTGCTGATGAAGTTTGCGGGCACGGATAAAAACCTCGATGAATCGAAGGTCACTGATGTGATGACCCGCTCGCCGGAAAAGGTCGAGACAACGAAGACCTTGCGATTCGCGCTCAACAAGATGTCTGTAGGCGGCTTCCGTCATATTCCCATTACCGACCAGGGGCGACTCACGGGCATAGTCACAGCGAAAGACGCGCTCAAGTTCATCGCCCGCGAAGCCCTCTACAAAGGCGAGGCTCAGGAGTCGGAAGACTGAAGCTGAGATCAGCCCTCAGTCATCAGCCATCAGCCGTCAGTCTTTGGTCTGAAAGCTGATAGCTGAAAGCTGATAGCTGGTTTTGTTGTTTTTGTATTGCGGACTGGCATCTCGATGGTGTCTATTATATAGTGCAGCAGCGAAGCACTGAGCGAAGGGTAAGGGAAGACCCCCTGACTGAAAACAAGCAAAGCGATTCAAGCAAGGAGCAAAGCCCCATGACGAAATCATTAAGGTTACTTCTCATTCTCACTCTCTTTGGCTCGGTTCCGGTCGTTCGAGTTATCGGCGATGACGACGGCTCATCGACCACTAATTCAAAAGGCGAAGTACACCGATGGGAGATCACAGGGCCCTGGGGCGGCGATGTGCGCACGCTCGTCCAATCGCCCGATGATGCGGACATCCTCTACGCAAGCACGAGCGACGGTCAGATTTACCGCTCGACCAACGGCGCTCTGGGTTGGAAGCGGCTCAAGCCCGGACTCGACACGCGCGGCATCTCCATCGACAACATAGTGATCGATCCTCATAGACCGAGGATCCTCTACGCGGGCGCGTGGGCGATGGGCAATAACATAAAGGACCAGGGCGTATACAAGAGCACGGACGGCGGCGAGCACTGGAAACAACTCAAAGGGACGGAAGGTTTCTCGGTTCTTGCCATAGCCGTAGCCCGTTCGAATTCCGATATCGTCATAGCTGGCGCAAGAACCGGCGTGTACCGCTCGACCGACGGGGGCGACCACTGGGAACGCATTTCACCCGCCGATAATCCCGAACTCCGCAACATAAATTCTGCGGCCATAGACCCGCAGAACCCCGACATCATTTACATAGGCACGAATCACCTGCCCTGGAAGACCACCGACGGCGGCGCGACCTGGAAGCAGAACGGTTATAAACAGGTCGGCATGCTGGACGACTCCGACATAATGGGAATCGACGTCGATCCGACGAACCCGGCGATGGTCTATATGAACGCTTGCAGCGGCATATATCGCTCGGTGACGAGGGGCGAAAAATGGGAAAAACTCCCCGGCATGCCCTTCAGCGCGCGGCGCACCTACGCGCTTGAGCCGCACCCGACGAATCCGAAAATAATATTCGCGGGCACGAGCGAAGGTCTCTGGCGCTCGAAAGACGGCGGCAGACGATGGATGCTGCTGACCTCGAAGAGCGTGGTCGTGCGCTCGATAATCATCCACCCGGACAAACCTGAGCGCGTGGTGATGGCGACCGATGATTTCGGCATACAGATTTCACACGACCTCGGAGACACCTTCACCGAAACGAACGCGGGGTTCATACATCGCCACATACTGGCCATACTGGCCGAGGCGAACGAGCGCGGGCGCATACTCGCAAGCGTCTATCACGACGGGTCGGCCGGAAGCGTCTTCGTCTCTTCCGATGGAGGCGAGACCTGGCGACCGTCTTCGCGGGGGCTGGGCACGCGCGATGTATTCGCGTTCTATCAATTGCCCGACAACCCGCAGGTGATTTACGCGGGCACCAATAACGGCGTATATCGCTCGAACGATCGCGGCGAGAACTGGTCTTTTGTAGAGAAAGAAAAGCCCAAGCCCGCCAAAAAACCGACCCGCAGAACCCGGCGCAAGCGGCGCGGGAGCGTGCTCATTCCCACAGAGCTTTTGCCCACAAACAGGGTCGGGCGATACGAGACCATAGCCGTCGCACAGCGGCGTTCGACTAAAAAGAAGACCACACCCAAGAAGAAACCGGCCCCGACTCCTAAAGAGCCCGAACCCGCCGGGCCGCCTCTCTTTGAGTTGACGAATCAGGTCGATGACATAATGGGTCTCATCGACCCGGAAGGCCGCCGATGGTTGATAGCCGCCACGATGGACGGGCTTTATCGCACGGCGGACGAGACCAAAGGATGGGAAAAAATCTACATCAACGGTTACAACGCTTCGGGGCGCGTCTTCACCATATCCACGCACAAAGACAGGCCGGGCAAGATATTCGCAGGGACCGAAGAGGGCTTATTCATCTCCGATAACGCCGGAGATAGTTGGACAGGGGTGACCCGAGGGCCGAACGGCATGAACGTGAAAGCCATAGCCCAGGATCCGCGCGACCCCGACCTTGTGATCGTCGGCACGAATCACTTCGTATACCGCTCGACCAATGGCGGGCGCAGTTGGATACGCAGGGGGGCGGGATTGCCTGCGGGAGATTTCACCTCTGTCGTAATCAATCCGTCGAACCCGGACGAGGTGATGGTGGGCGACTATTCGCGCGGCGGTGTCTACCGCTCCTCAGACAAGGGCTATAGCTGGGAGCGCATAGATGGAGACCTGCCCACGAGCCGCGTGTGGACGCTTATGTTCGACCCCTTCGAGCGGGACCGCATATACGCGGGCAGCTTTTCGAGCGGCGTTTACGTTCTCACGATTCAACGCGGAGTCGCAACCAGCAGCCAGTAGGGGCGCTCTGAAGGATGAGGGATGAAGGATGAAGGATGAATCGATATCTTCACAATCGCTTTCATCCTTCACCGCAGTCTTAAGACTACCGCGGCCTTCATCCTTTCTGAACCGACCACTGACAAACCAATTATGAAAATACACGAATATCAAGGCAAACAACTCCTTGCCAAATATGGAGTGACGGTCCCGCGCGGCGAGGTCGTGGATTCCCCGGATCAGGTGCGCGCGGCGGTTGAGCGATTGGGCCTGCCCGTAGTCGTAAAGGCACAGATACACGCAGGCGGGCGAGGCCTTGGCGGCGGCGTGAAACTCGCCCGCTCGATCGCTGAAGCCGAAGAGATTGCCCGTAAGATGATAGGCATGAAACTTGTCACTCATCAGACCGGTCCCGAAGGGCGCGAGGTTCGTCGGCTCCTGATCGAAGAAGGATTGAAGATCAAACAGGAGTTCTATCTCGGCATAGTGCTCGACCGCGCCACCTCAAAGCTGGTCTTTATGGCTTCGGCCGCGGGCGGCATGGACATAGAAGAGGTCGCCGCGACCGAGCCTGAGAAGATACTCAAAGAAACGATAGACCCGGCCGTAGGGCTTCTGCCTTTTCAGGCGCGCAAGCTCGCCTTCGGCGCAGGGCTGCCCCGCGAGGTTGTGAACCGTGCCGCAAGCTTCATGCTCGCGCTTTACCGCGCTTACACAGACCTCGATGCGTCGCTCGTAGAGATCAATCCGTTTCTGCTGACCGAAGACGGCGAGTTGTACGCGCTCGACGCGAAGCTGAACTTCGATGATAACGCCTTGTTCCGCCATAAGGACTACGCAGAGCTTCGAGACCTGAACGAAGAGGAGCCGCTCGAAATTGAAGCGTCGAAATTCGATTTGAGTTATATAAAGCTCGACGGCAACATCGGCTGCATGGTGAACGGCGCGGGTTTAGCTATGGCGACCATGGACATAATAAAGCTCGCGGGGGGCGAACCGGCCAACTTCCTCGACGTGGGGGGCGGCGCATCTCAGGAGCGAGTAGAGAACGCCTTCAGGATACTGCTATCGGATTCGCACGTGCGGGCCGTTTTGATAAACATATTCGGCGGCATCGTGCGCACGGACATGGTGGCGACGGGCGTCGTAGAGGCGGCGCGCAAGATAGGCGTGAACGTGCCTGTCGTTGTGCGGCTCGAAGGCACTAACGTCGAACGCGGACGGGAAGTGATCGAAGAATCGGGGTTGGGATTCAAAACCGCATCCGGCATGAAAGACGCCGCAGAAAAGGTCGTCGCCCTGGCCGGATGAGCGAGCGCGGGCGCAAACAGAACCCGTTCGCATCGTAAAAGAGACGGCAGTCCGCGCTCAACTCAAACTACTTGACAGGCATTGTTACCAGGCAACTATGTTATTGCGTACTCGGTATATTGTCTGACATCAGGGGCTTGAAAACCCAAAACTATATGGTCTTTAGGGATGCCCGCGGCTACCAGATCGTTGGCGATACCATGTTCGGTTCCATCTCGCTGAATCCACACTTTGTCGTCAATAATATCGACATGGATCAAGGCCCCGTGAATTCGCTTTACGTCTTGCCAGCCTAGCGAAACAATCAGGTAGCGATCATTGTCACGGTCAAATACCGCTTCATTTTGAATCTCTGCATTAGCATACTGAAGCCGGACGTACTCTGACAGCACATTACGAATGATCCGGCGGTAGGTTTCTATTCTATCCATTTGACGATCACCTCCGTTCTTGGATCGAATACAATCAGCCGCACACGTTGGTTTTCGAGCAGTATCTCGCCAATGGGTTCTTGAAATATGTCGGCATAGGTGGATTCCCTGACAGCGAGATAGAGTATCCTTTTGGGTTCGGCGCGGCTCAGGATATCGTGATACAGGATGAACTGCCCTAATGCATTTTTCAGGTCTTCGACTTCCGATGCGCCGACGAAGCTTTTGACTTCAACAGCGATTTGGCGACCTGGCTTCTCAGCCGCGATGATTCGTTCTGCGCCCAGATCGATATAAACGTCTTTCTTTCCCCATTTGAGCGCCAATGGATCATGGGTAATCGTCCACCCATCCTTGGCGAGAGCGTTCTTTAGAGTATCGTGGTAAATATCTTTAGCGGGCATACGATTATGTCATCAACCCTTCTGCACCGCCTTATTATAGCCTTTTAGAAGGCAGGTGTGAACTTGCCTGTCTTGGTGAGATTGGAAGGCACGAACGTCGAGCGAGGCAGGGAAGCGATCGAGCAATCGGGGTTGGGATTTAAAACCGCATCCGGCATGAAAGACGCCGCAGAAAAGGTCGTCGCCCTGGCGGGATAAACCAGACAGGTTGTCGACCCTGCATCTCCACATCTACAAAGCGGATTTTACGATCATTCCGTCAAACTGTTTTCCAGCACCGCATTCTACAACCGTTCCTCTGGAGCCTTCACTAATTCCATGTCTCCAACCTCGACGAAAATAATTTCGACAGAGTGGATTGGTGTGCCTGACATTTGCTCGAACCGTAGCTACAATTGGTTGGCGCTGATTGTCGGACAATCAATCGTTGCATCAGGAATCATCTGATGCTTTTCAACTTGCGGAAAGGAGGAGACCATTGAAGAAGTATGGTGCAGAGTTCTTCGGAACATTTTGGCTGGTACTCGGGGGGTGCGGTAGCGCAGTATTGGCAGCAGCATTTCCCGGCGTAGGCATAGGTCTGCTGGGTGTTTCGCTCGCCTTCGGATTGACGGTATTGACGATGGCCTATGCGATCGGGCATATATCGGGTTGCCATCTCAATCCGGCTGTCTCTGTAGGGCTTTGGGCTGGCGGCCGGTTTCCGGCGAAGGAACTCGCTCCCTACATCGTCTCCCAGGTTCTGGGAGCAGTCGTCGCAGGGGGCACGCTCTACGTCATTGCCACCGGGAAGGCCGGCTTTGATGTGTCCGCCGGCTTCGCTTCGAATGGTTATGCTACCCATTCGCCCGGCGGATACTCGTTGTTGGCGGCTCTTGTCGCTGAAGTTGTCATGACGATGATGTTCCTGCTAATCATTTTAGGGGCGACCGACAAACGCGCGCCGCAAGGCTTCGCGCCAATTGCAATCGGTCTGGGTCTCACGTTGATCCACCTGATCAGTATTCCTGTGACCAATACTTCCGTGAATCCTGCTCGCAGCACTGGTGTAGCTGTTTTTGTTGGAGGATGGGCTGTCGCGCAGTTGTGGCTGTTCTGGGTAGCACCGATCGCTGGCGCTTTCCTCGGCGCGGTGGTCTATCGTTTCATCGGCAACAAAGGTTAAGGGTGAAGGGTGAAAGTTTTCACCCTTCGCCCTTCTTACTTCATTTTTCTGAGACGCAGCCCCGATCATCAAATAAAAAGCTTCCGGTGAGACTCAGGCCAGATAGCCGTATCACACTAAACAAATACAACCTTCACCTGTAGGGTTTTGTGCCGTCGTTAACGCGAACTCACCTGTCCGAGATAATCCTGAGCTTCGCCCTTCTCAGGCAGCTTCGCGTCAGCCTGATTCCACACGTTCAGGAATTTTGCGTAGGCAGCCTGAGCGGCCGCTCTGTCACCGCTTGCGGCGGCGGCGCGCGCTGCGCCGAGAAGCGAGCTTGCGCGATTGGGCTGACGCCTGAGCGAGATGGCAAACTGATCTGCGGCTTCCTTGTGGCGGCCTGCGCCGAGAAGTATTTCGCCGAACAGTTCGTGCGAGGGCTTCATCAACTCAGGCGGTCCCGACGGCGGCGATAGTTGTTCTTCGAGAGAGGTCGCCTTCTTCATCAGGTTTATGGCTTCCTCGGTATTTCCCTTCTTCGCCTGTATGAGGGCCGCTACGCCAAGTTCCATGATCTCAAGCTCTTTGGCGCGATAGACGTTGCCTTTCTCTGCGCCCTTGCGCAGGTCCGCGAGCTTGGCAACGATTTTATCGGCCTCTTCCATAGCGCCGAGTTCGGCAGCCGCAAGGCCGCTCGCAAAAACAAGCCGCGAATTCTGCCCGCCGTAAGACATGGCCTTGCTGAAGTCGACCGCGCAGTGCGCCGCGTCTTCGCTCGGCTTCTCAGGTTTCACAACCTTGTCGTCAAGTTTTGAAAGCAGAGTGTTCAGCGAACTCCATTGCCGCGACTCGACCAGATAAGTCGTCGCCATGCTGATGTATGTGCCTTGAAGCCGTCCCTTCTCGCTAGCCTCCTGAACGGTCTTGCGCATCATGGCGAGCAATTCATCGGCTTTCGAGTAGCGCCCCTGCTGCATGTAAATGTATAGCAGCCAGGAGAGGCTGTGGTAATCGCGCTGGCCTATCTTCAGGTTTTTGCGCTTCACCCAGGCGTTCGATACCGCCCACGCCGTCTCATTTGAAGAGGCCCCCTCCGGCCACATGCCGAGTTGAAGAAATATGTGCGAGGGCATGTGTTGAGCGTGATGCGCATCGGGGGCCACCTCTGCATAGCGGCGCGCGGCGGGCAATGCGAGAATGGCGTGTTCGGGATCGTCGAACGAGTGGATTATATAATGCGCCGCGCCGGGATGGTCGGGGTTCTTGCGAAAGACATCGAGCGCGATGGCTCCGGCCTTCATCTGGCGCGCGAATCCTTTATCGCCGTCGCGAACCGTTCCGAGCAACGACAGCGCATAGAAAGACGCCACCTCAAGGTCGTCAGGATAGTCGTTATACATCTTCTCCATAGCTTTCGAGAAGGCGATGTCTCGGGCGAGTTTATCGCCTTCGCCGTAGAGCACTCGCGCGGCGTTTATGAATGCGCGCTCTTTCGCGGTCAGCTTCTCGACGTTCTTTATCTTATCGAGCGCCTTTCTTGCGGCCTCTGTGTCCTGCTGACGCCAGAGCGGATGATTGTGGGCCTGAGCCTCGCCCCAGTAGCCCATCGCGAAATCGGGGTCCAGGCGTGTGGACTCGCGAAATTCATCGAGAGCTTCTTCGTACCAGAACGAGTGCAGAGCGGCGATGCCGCGCAGGAAATGGGCCTGCGCTTTTTCGGAGCCGGAGGTCGGAAAGTCTACCCTGCCCAGCGCGGATTTCTGCGCCCTTGTTAGAGGGGCGAGTCCCGCGATCAGAATCGCGATCAATAAAACCGATACTTTGCGGCGAATGGAAATACACGACATGAATTTTGCCTCCTGATGATTTTGGGTCGGTGATTCGCAGTAACCTATTCTATGCTGCTACCTTTCTTGTACACAAGTGTACACAAAAGTTCCTGCTTCATCGTCTCCGGCTTGCTCAATCTCGAAAGACTGAGTAGTGGTCAGAAACTCCACAGGCGTTTGGTCGATGTAGCCACTTCCGGCCAGAAGGCTTATTCCTTCCATCTCTATGTTCTTCGCTGCATTGTAGTCCCTATCATGTGTCGTATGGCATTTCGGGCATGTCCAGATTCTTTCTGACAAATTCAATTCCTTATTCACATGCAAGCAGACATGACATCGCTTGCTTGAAGGAAAGAACCGGTCTACTTTCTGGATGATGTTTGAGAACTCTTCTGCCTTGTATGAAAGTTGTTCTACAGCTATCCCTATCCCTGCATTTGCAAATGACTTTGCAAGTCGAGTTTTCATCAATCCTTTCAAGCATAAATCCTCTATGCAGATTATTCTGAAAGTCCTGATGATGAGAGTTGTCTGTTTGTGCAGGAAGTCTCTTCTTTGATTTGCTACTTTCTCATGCTGACGAATTACTCTCTTCTTCCACTTCTGATAGTTCTTACTCTGCTTATTCTTTCGAGCCAATCCTCGTTGTAATAACTTTAGCTTTCTCTCCTCCTGGCGAAAGTAATCTTGGGTTTCGATCACTTCCCCGTTCGAGAGAGTTGCAAACCTCTTTAGCCCGAAATCTATTCCTGTAGAAAGATGGGGATGTATGATTGCTTCTGGTTTGGGAACCTCTACAACTACTATAAGAAACCACTTTCCGGCTTTCTCTTTTACACGGCCTGTTATGACACGGCCCTTGAAGCGAAGAGGTTCGGCCATATTGACAGGTCCGAGTTTGGGTATAATGACGGTATTGCCTTCGACTCGGAACTTGTCATTATGAATGACGAAACTGCCGATGGCTTTTCTGCGACTTCTAAACCCTGGAAACCTGACTTTGGACTTGGGGTTTTTCTGTTTGGT
>JAKEHD010000004.1 GCA_022615215.1 Blastocatellia bacterium | reverse complement strand
TATCAACAAATATGATTTCATGCCCCCCGTGAACGCTTACAAATCAAGTTCGATTTTCGTTCGCTTAACTATTATCCGCACATATCTAAAGGCAGTAAGATTTTATGCCTTGTATTACACATAATCAAGCTTCGCCCTCAATATCATTACACCTGCTCTATCGCTCCGCTGCACCGTCTCGGAAGCCCTCTGTCTTCGATCAACAGGCTGGAAGCTGACGGCTGATAGCTGATAGCTGACAGAGCAGGAACTTGCAGTCGCGCCGCTCTATCGGATAGTCTTTAATGGTCAATAACGATTGAAGTTCAACAGTCTTCCCCACAGAACGAAGGTATGAGGAGATGGCATCTGAAGGACGGCAAAGAGTAATAATCGAGCGCGTGAAACCCGAAATCGATTGCGGGCGCTTTCCTATAAAACGTGTCATAGGCGAGCGCGTCGTGGTCCGCGCGGGCATATTCACAGACGGGCATGACCGCGTGGCCGCAGCCCTTCTCTATCGCCATACGGACGAGAGCGAATGGCGCGAAACTCGTATGAAACCGCTCGTAAACGACGAGTGGGAGGGCGCGTTCACCGTTGAAGAAAAGGGCATCTACTATTACACACTGCAAGCCTGGGTCGATCATTTCCAGACCTGGCAGAAAGACCTTCAAAAGAAGAGCGACGCCCGTCAGGATGTGACGGTCGATCTGCTCACAGGCGCTCAACTCATCGAACAGGCCGCAAAGAGAATCTCAGGCGCGCATGCCGAGCAATTGAACGGCTGGGCCGAGACTCTCAAAAAAGCCGAGGGGAAAGCTTCTTCCAAAGCCCTCAGCGAAGAACTCCTTTCACTTATGGATGCCTGCGCGGACAGGTCGCTCGCTACTACTTACGGCAAAGAACTCGCCGTAGTCGTAGACCGCAAGAAGGCGCTCTTCAGTTCATGGTATGAGTTCTTTCCCCGCTCGCTTGATTCAAAAGAAGGAAAGCATTCGACCCTCCGCGACTCGGAAAAGGCCATTACCGAAATCGCTCGCATGGGCTTCGACGTTATCTATCTGCCGCCCATTCACCCGATAGGCGAAACCAACAGGAAGGGAAAGAACAACTCTCCCGTCTCAGAGCCGGACGAGCCGGGCAGCCCCTGGGCCATTGGCTCCAAAGAGGGCGGTCACCTGAGCGTCAATCCGATGCTGGGCACGATGGAGGATTTCGAGCGATTCGTGAAACGCGCTAAAGACCATCAAATCGATGTCGCCATAGACATTGCTTTTCAGGCTTCTCCCGATCACCCTTATGTCAAAGAGCATCCCGAATGGTTCAAGTGGCGGCCCGACGGGACCGTTCAATATGCCGAGAACCCGCCCAAGAAGTATCAAGACGTGCTCCCCTTTAATTTCGAAACTGATAACTGGCAGGCGCTTTGGGAAGAACTCAAGAGCGTCTTTTTGTTCTGGATAGAAAAGGGCGTCCACATATTCAGAGTCGATAACCCGCACACCAAGCCCATAGCTTTCTGGGAGTGGGTCATAACCGAAATCAAACGCGAACACCCGGATACGATATTTCTGTCGGAAGCCTTCACACGACCGAAGGTCATGTACAGGCTCGCAAAGGTGGGCTTCACTCAGTCTTATACATACTTCACGTGGCGCAATGCCAAGCCCGACCTTACGGAGTACCTCACGGAACTCCTAGAGACAGAGGTGCGCGAATACTTTCGTCCGAACTTCTGGCCCAACACGCCCGACATACTCCCTGAATTTCTGCAATTCGGCGGAAGGCCCGCTTTCGTGATCCGCCTGGTGCTCGCAGCGACGCTCTCATCGAACTACGGCATATACGGCCCGGCTTACGAACTCATTGTACACGACGCGCTCGACGGAAAAGAAGAATATCTCGATTCGGAGAAGTACGAAATCAAACAATGGAACTGGGACCGCGAAGGGAATCTCAAGGATTTCATAGCGAGATTGAACCGTATTCGCAAGACGAACGCGGCGCTGCAAACGACCTGGAATTTGAAGTTTTATGAGACGGACAATAAGAACATTTTGTTCTACGGAAAGACGAGCGACGATCTTTCAAACGTCCTGCTCATAGCCGTCACGCTCGACCCTTTTCACATTCAATCGGGCACTTTGAAGATTCCGCTCGAAGAACTCGGCATAGACCCGGAACAACCGTTTCTGGCGCACGACCTCTTGAGCGGCGATAAGTTTATGTGGCAAGGCGAATCGAATTTCATAGAGTTGAACCCACATGTCTTGCCCGCTCACATTTTCCGTCTGCGCACGCGCATGCGCAGGGAGAAGGATTTCGATTATTTCATGTAAAAAGAATTATGTGCGCGCAAATATTCAACCACAGATACCACAGATAACCGAAGAATTTATCTGAGAAATCTGTGTAATCAGTGGTTCGAAACTTTTAGCTGATAAAGGAGGCAGGCACGGATGTCGTATCGGGAAAAGCATCTCGAAGATGATCCGCTCTGGTACAAAGACGTTATCATTTATGAGCTTCATATAAAGGCATTCTCCGACAGCACCGCGACAGGCACAGGCGATTTCGGAGGGCTTATAGAGAGACTCGATTACCTCGAAAGTCTCGGCGTAACGGCTATATGGCTCCTGCCTTTTTATCCCTCGCCGCTCAGAGACGACGGCTATGACATAGCGGATTATTTCTCGATCAATCCCGATTATGGCACTCTGCAAAAGTTCCGCCTCTTTTTGAAAGAGGCCCACCGGCGCGGGCTTCGCGTCATCACTGAACTCGTGGTCAACCACACTTCGGACCAGCACCCCTGGTTTCAACGCGCGCGCACGTCAAAGCCCGGCTCCGTCTGGAGAGATTTCTATGTCTGGAGCGACACGCCCGAAAAATATAAGGACGCGCGCATAATCTTCAAAGACTTCGAGGCATCCAACTGGACCTGGGACGCTGTGGCCGGGGCTTATTACTGGCACCGCTTTTATTCGCATCAGCCCGATTTGAATTACGAAAATCCCCGCGTGAAGAGAGAGATATTCCGCGTCATGGATTTCTGGTTCCGTATGGGCGTCGACGGCATGCGTATGGATGCCATCCCTTACCTTTACGAGCGCGATGGCACGAACTGCGAGAACCTGCCCGAAACTTTCGAGTTCCTTCGGGAGTTGAGAGCGCATGTAGATAGCAACTGGAAGAATCGGCTTCTGCTTGCCGAGGCGAATCAATGGCCCGAAGATGCAGTCGCATATTTCGGCAAGGGCGATATGTGCCACATGGCATTTCATTTTCCGGTCATGCCAAGAATGTTTATGGCGCTGCGCATGGAAGACCGCTTTCCCCTGATAGACATAATCGAACAGACTCCTGAAATTCATGAGTCCTGCCAGTGGGCGATGTTCCTGCGCAATCACGACGAATTGACGCTTGAGATGGTAACGGACGAAGAGCGCGATTATATGTACAGAGTCTATGCCTCGGACCCGCGCGCCAAGATCAACCTGGGGATTCGCCGCCGCCTCGCCCCTCTGCTCGACAACAATCGCAGGAAAATAGAGTTGATGAACATACTGCTCTTTTCCCTGCCGGGCACGCCCGTCATTTATTACGGCGACGAAATAGGCATGGGCGATAACTTTTATCTGGGCGACCGCGACGGCGTTCGCACGCCCATGCAATGGAGCGCCGACCGCAACTCGGGATTTTCCAGAGCCAATCCTCAGAAACTCTATCTGCCCGTCATCATAGACCCTGAGTACAATCATGAGGCGATAAACGTCGAGACTCAGAAGAGCAATATGTCTTCCCTGCTCTGGTGGATGAAGCGCACTATCGG
Source organism: Blastocatellia bacterium (assembly GCA_022615215.1). Classification (GTDB taxonomy): domain Bacteria; phylum Acidobacteriota; class Blastocatellia; order UBA7656; family UBA7656; genus JAKEHD01. The sequence continues at coordinate 3,980 of JAKEHD010000004.1, read as the reverse complement.
CATGCGCAGGCGATTCAAGGCGTTCGGCCGGGGGAGCCTCGAATTTCTTTCGCCCGCCAACTGGAAAGTCCTCGCCTTCATACGCCGATACGAAGATGAAATAATCCTCGTGGTGGCGAACCTGTCGCGTTTCTCTCAGCCTGTGGAACTCGATTTGTCCGACTATGCGGGGTATGTTCCCGAAGATGCGGTCAGTCAGAACCTCTTCCCCGTAATCACCGACGCGCCTTACACGATCACGCTCGGCCCGTACGATTACTACTGGTTCTCACTGGAGAGAGAAGAGCAGACCGACGGGGACGGACGCGAGCGCATCATACCGGAACTCGCAATGAAGGCGAACTGGAAGACTCTGCTCAGAGGCGACGCGCGCGAGGAATTGGAAGAAGAGATACTGCCCGATTATCTGAGGCACGTCCGCTGGTTCGGCGGAAAGGCGCGCTCCATACAGCGAATCCGCATCGCCGATGCCCTGCCTGTCGCTAATGACATCAGCGAGGCGCAGCTTGCTCTGCTTGAGGTCGCCTATACCGAGGGTGCGACTGAAAGCTATCTCCTGCCGCTCAGTTTCGTTTCGAAATCGAAAGCAGGACGGATCGCTCAGGAATTCCCGCAGAGCGTGATAGCGCGGCTTCGCGCGGGCAAGGAAGAGGCGGCGCTCATCGATGCGGTTTATGATGAAAAATTCCGCGAGGCGCTGCTCTCGCTGCTCGCGCGCAAGAGGCGCATAAAAGCGAAACAGGGCGAGATTGAAGCCGTCTGTGCGAAGAAACTGCGCGCTTTGCTGAACGGTAAGGGGCGGCCCCTGCGCTCGCGCGTGCTGAAAGCCGAGCAGAGCAACACGGCCATCCTCTATGGCGATAAGTATTTCCTGAAGCTCTATCGCCGCGCGGATGAAGGCATAAACCCCGACCCCGAAATCGTCCGCTTTCTTTCCGAGAAGGCGCGCTTCGCAAACGTCCCCGCATTCGCAGGCGCGATAGGCGTCACGCGCGAGGGCGCGCAGCCTTCTGTGCTCGCCCTCGTTCAGGAATATGTTCCCAATAACGGGGACGCATGGGCCATGACGCTCGAAGCCGTCGGTCGTTACTTCGAGCGCGTGCTCTCGATGGGCGAAGAGATAAGAAACGTGCCACAGGCCCCGCCTTCGCTGCTTGATGTGGATTACTCGGAGGCCTCGCCTTTGATCGAAGAGTGCGTACAGGGTTTCTATCTGGAGATGAGTCGGCTGCTCGGCCATAGGACCGGCGAGATGCATCTCGCCCTGGCCTCAAGGACTGATGACCCGGATTTCAGACCGGAGCCTTACTCCATGCTCTATCAGAGGTCCGTATATCAGTCCATGCGGAGCCTTACGCGAAGGACTCTGCAACTCATAAATAAAAATCTGAACAAGCTGCCCGACGCTCTGGCCGGAGAACTGAGAGCTATAGTAGCTTCAGAGCCACAGATCATGAATTGTCTCGGAAAGATAAAAGAGAAAAAACTCTCTGCGGCCAAGATTCGCATTCACGGCGATTATCACCTCGGCCAGGTGCTCTACACGGGCAAGGACTTCATGATTATAGATTTCGAGGGCGAACCCGTGCGCCCCGTGAGCGAGCGGAGACTGAAACGCTCGCCTTTCAGGGACGTGGCGGGAATGGTCAGGTCTTTTCATTATGCCGCCTACAGCGGGCTTCTGCAGAACTCCGCCATTCGGCCTGAAGACCAAGCTTTACTCGAACCCTGGATAGAACCCTGGTACAGGTATGTGAGCAGCGCGTTTCTCGACTCATATTTGCAGACCGTAGGAGGAGCGGGGTTCCTGCCTACCGACAGAGAAGAGCTTGAGATCATGTTTCAGGCATTCTTGCTTGAGAAGGCCGTCTACGAAATCGGCTACGAACTCAACAACCGGCCCGACTGGGCGATCATCCCTGCAAGGGGGGTGTCTTATATATTGAAGAGTTTATCATGGCGTCAGTGACGACACGCGAAAGGATGAAAAAGGAAGATTTCCTTATCTACGGCTGCGCCCGATGTCCGACAATCTGCCAGATCGTCGTCGGCTCCGCTAATCGTGCAACTGGCAATCCTCGACAAGCTGGCAACACGCTCGGACATTTTCCGAGGAGCGTTTATTCGAAGGCGTGAGAGAAAACCCTTATGACAGAAAAGACTACAGAAGATCAACACGCGAACCGGCTGACCGGTCACGACATATACCTCTTCAAACAGGGGAACCATTTCCGGCTTTATGACAAGATGGGTTCTCATTTGACGCAGGAGGACGGCACCCGTGGCACACGTTTCGCCGTCTGGGCGCCCAACGCCAAACGTGTGTCTGTGATAGGCGATTTCAATGGCTGGGAGACTTCGGCCAATCCTTTGAAAGAGAGAGAAGACGGCTCAGGTATATGGGAAGGCTTCATTTCAGGCATCAATGCGGGCGCGGTCTACAAGTACGAAATCGAGTCCCGTTATCACGGCTATAAAGTCGATAAGGGCGACCCCTTCGCCTACCTGTGGGAGGTCTCGCCCCGGACGGCTTCCGTAGTATGGGATCTCGGCTACGAGTGGAACGACGCAGAGTGGATGGAGGGCCGAAGGGAGCGCAACTCGCTCGATGGGCCGATTTCGATATATGAGGTCCACCTCGGTTCGTGGCGAAGGGTACACGGTGAGGGCGGGCGCTTTATGACCTACAGGGAGATGGCCGACCATCTCCCCGCTTATGTCAGCGAGATGGGCTTCACTCACGTGGAGTTTATGCCCGTGATGGAGCATCCCTTCTACGGCTCGTGGGGTTATCAAATAATCGGTTACTTCGCCCCGACAAGTCGCCACGGCTCGCCGCAGGATTTCATGTACCTGATCGACACGCTTCATCAAAACGGAATAGGCGTGATACTCGACTGGGTGCCCTCTCATTTCCCGCAGGACGAGCACGGGCTTGTCTATTTCGACGGCACTCATCTATTCGAGCACGCAGACCCTCGCAAAGGGTTTCAACCCGACTGGAACAGCTACATATTCAACTACGGGAGGAATGAAATTCGAGCCTTCCTCATAAGCAATGCGCTCTACTGGACGGACAAGTATCACGCCGACGGCATACGCGTAGACGCTGTGGCTTCGATGCTCTATCTCGACTATTCTCGAAAAGCGGGCGAGTGGGTTCCGAATCAATACGGCGGACGGGAAAATCTCGAAGCCATAGCATTCATCAAAGAGTTGAACCAGGCGGTTCTTGAGCATCACCCCGACGCGCGCACGATAGCCGAAGAGTCCACCGCCTGGCCCATGGTCTCAAAGCCGAGTTATCTGGGCGGGCTTGGGTTTCACATGAAATGGAACATGGGGTGGATGCACGACACGCTCGATTATTTTTCAAGCGACCCGGTTTATCGAAAGTACCTTCACAACAAACTCACTTTCAGTATATGGTACGCCTTCTCGGAGAATTTCATGCTCCCGTTTTCTCACGATGAAGTCGTATACGGCAAAGGCTCGATGATCGGAAAGATGCCCGGCAACGAACAGCAGAAACTTGCCAACCTCCGCCTCCTTTATGGTTATATGTACGCGCATCCGGGCAAGAAGCTGATGTTTATGGGCGGCGAGTTCGGCCAGTGGAGCGAGTGGAATCATGACGCGAGCCTCGACTGGCACCTGCTTGAATATAATACTCATCAGGGGCTTCAGCGATGGGTGAAGGAGTTGAACGATCTGTACAAGCGCGAGCCTGCGCTCTACGAGCAGGATTTCAATCACGAGGGCTTCGAGTGGGTCGATTTTCACGACTCGGATAAGAGCATAATCTGTTTCCTGAGAAAAGGCCGAGTCAAAGACGATCAGATACTCGTGGTCTGCAACTTCACGCCTGTGCCGAGGTACAACTACCGGTTCGGGGTCGAAAGGGCGGGCTTCTGGAAAGAGTTGATGAACAGCGACGCCCGCGAATACGGCGGAAGCGGATACGGCAATCTCGGCGGAGT